>JAUWXW010000216.1 GCA_030616195.1 Chloroflexota bacterium
GTCCTTACAGGGATAGACACAGCGAAGAATACGGTCGCCTACAGGCCGGGAGTGCCCCACCCTTTTGTAAATCATCTGCTGCAGGTCCCAGGCTTGCTGGGCGGTGTCGAGGGTGTTGCTGACCGCTTCCTGCATGGAGACATCCACGTGCTGTCCTTCACCACTTACCTCGCGGTAGTAGTGGGCGACCATGGTTCCGGCGGCTGCCTGGGCGCTGACCTGCGCGTAGCCCTGCTGGGCTCTAATCCTGACCGGAGGGCGCTCGGGCTCGCCGACCAGATACATCAGACCGCCCATAGCGATGCCCACGATGTCGTAAGCCTTATAGTCACGGTAGGGGCCAGTCTGACCAAAAGGGGTGATGGAGGTCACGATGAGGCGGGGGTTTAGCTCGCTGAGGACCGGGTAGCCCAGCCCCAACCTGTCCAGGTAGCCCGGGGGGAAGCACTCGATGACGAAGTCAGCGGTCTTGACCAGCCTCTTAAATATCTGCTGCCCCTCGGCCGTGGTGATGTCGAGGGTTATACTTCGCTTGTTGGTGTTAAAGGTGAACCAGTAGAGGCTTTTCTCGGGGTCAGCCTCGTCGTGGTAGAAGGGGCCGATATGCCTCATCGGGTCGCCCCCGGGGGGTTCGACTTTAATCACATCGGCGCCGAGGTCAGCCAGGAGCTTGCCACACATGACACCCTTTTCATCGCTCAAATCCAGAACCCGATAGGGGCCCAGAAGCGTTCCTTCTTTCCTTTGTTTCATTGGTCTAACCTCCCAGACCAGGAAAAGCTGCGGTTGCGTGGTGTCAGCAACATTAATGGATACTTTAAGTAGCTGAGACGTCTTTGTCAAGGGCTGCCTGATTGAACCTGTCCCGACTGTTGACCCGGACAGCCCGGGCAACAGAGGCCTGGTTCATGGCACGCTGTCTTTTGCTTACTGGTTTAGGTGTCTGAGCTGGTAGCTGAGTCCGGTTGCCTGCCGCTGAACAGGGAGTCTGCCCACAGGCGTCCACCGATAACTCCTCCGTCAACGACCAGTGCATGACCGTTGACGAAGCTGGAATCGTCACTCGCCAGCCAGAGAGCAGCCTGAGCAATATCCTCAGGAAGGCCCGCCCGCTTGATTGGCTGCAAGTTGGTGAAGGAGGTTTTTAATGACTCAGCCATCTCTTCAGCGGACTCCAAGGGAAGTCCAAAGGTCCTGCCAAAGATAGGTGTCGCAATTCCTCCGGGGCAGATGCAGTTGACACGCACGCCACTCTCGCCTAACTCCATGGCCACCGAACGGGTCAGGTGGATAATTGCTGCCTTGGCCGCGCTGTAAGTGTGAGGGGCGAAACCCGTCCGGAGACCGGCTACACTGGCCGTACTGATGATACTTCCGGAGCCCTGGCGTTTCATTACCGGAGCAGCATGCTTCATGCCGAGAAACACCCCGCGCAGGAGTACTGCCATGGTTGCGTCGAACCCTTCCACAGGGATCTCGTCAATCGATCCGCCCGGACCACCAATACCGGCGTTGTTGAACATACAATCAAGTCGCCCGAAAGCTTGCAAAGCGCCGTCGACTGCGGCCTTGACGTCAGCTTCCTGAGTTACATCTGTGTGAAGGTAGGTAGCGGTTGAGCCCAACTCCTCGGCAAGGCGCTGGCCCCTATCGTCCTGGATGTCTGCGATCATTACGCGGGCCCCCTGTTCGACAAAGAGCCGTGCAGAGGCCTCACCGATGCCGCTGGCTCCGCCTGTGATTACTGCCACCTTGCCATCAAGTTTTCCCATTTTGTTACCTCCTTTTCTGTTGTAGCAACTGTCGGACAACCAGGCGAAGATAAAGGCTCAAGCAAAGGCTTATATCTTCTCCACCTCCACCAAAGCCGTGTTGTAGGCGTAGGCTCCGCCTGGCGAATGTTCGTCCTTGGTCAGGACGTTGGCGCATCCCCCCCTGTCTACCCCCTTGGCATCAGGGTCATACCAGGCGCCATGGGGAACACTAGCCACCCCGGGCATGATCCTCTCTGTAACCCTGGCGGGAATGACTATCTCGCCTCTATCATTGAACACCCTGACCATGTCGCCATCACTGATGTCCCTCGCCCCGGCATCTTCACAGCTTATGGTGACAGCATGTCTTTGCACCTCCCTTAGCCAGGGGACGTTCTCAAACTGAGCATTAACACGCCTCTTGAAATGAGGGGTAATGAGCTGAAGGGGGTACCTCTTGGCTAAAGGATCGTTTTTGCTTTCCCAGGTCTCTATGTACTTGGGGATAGGTGGCGCCTCGGGATTCTCCATATCCGCTATCTGCTCAGAGTATATCTCGATCTTCCCCGACGGGGTGGGGAAGGGGTTATTCGCCGGGTCCTCTATCTGGCTTTTGAAAGCTATGTGCGGCTCCGGTAGATGGAAATGGTAAACGCCCTTCTGCTTCCAAGCGGCGTAGTCAGAGATGCCATTCATTTCCGCCCTCTCTTGCAGCACCTCTTCCGCCCCCTTTTCCAGATAGCCGGCGATGCCCATCCGCTCCGCTAGGTCAGCGGCAATCTGCAAGGGAGACCTGGACTCGCCCAGCGGCTCGATCACTTTGTTCACCCAGCCTATGAAGACCGTCCCCTGCCCATAGGTCATGTCGTCTCTCTCCAGAAAGGTATTTACCGGCAGCAAGATGTCGGCGAACTTTGCCGTGGCTGTCATAACCTGCTCTTCAACTACAATGAATTCCGGTGCCTCCAATGCCTTGACTATCTTGTTGATATTGGGAAATGAATTGAGGTAGTTGCTTTTCTTGATGTACAGCAGCTTGTAATCAGTGAAATAGCCTCCGGCCTTACCCATGAGCATGGCATCCGCCAGCTTGTTCCAGTGTACTCTGGGGTCTTTACCCACAATGAATTCAACTATCGGTCCTTCTGGCCTGCCAGGGAAATCTTGCTCCACTGGATTTGGCACTGCATTCCACAGCTCCAGCCCGGCCACCTCGGGAGGTAGTGGATAGGGGAATCCCGACATCGGCCCGCCGGGGAACATTGCCGCCGCGCTTCCTCCGTGGATGCCGACATTGCCTGTCATGGCTGCCAGGGCACAGGCTGCGCGGTGGTACTGCTCGCCATAGGCGGTGCGACCGGCGGCGTTACCGGTCATCAGTGCTGCTGGTTTGACGGTGGCGTATTCCCTGGCCAGCACCTCGATGGTGGCTGAAGGCACCCCGGTGATGTCCTCTGCCCATGTCGGCGTCTTTGGCACTCCGTCTTCTATGCCCAGAACGTAATCTTTGTATCGGTCGAACCCGATAGTGTAGTTGGCCACAAAGCTCTCGTCGTAAAGCTTCTGCTTGATCATCACGTAGGCCATGGCTATTAGCATGGCAGCATCTGTGCCCGGCCTGATAGGTATCCATCGGTCGGCAAAGGTGGCTACCGTCTCGGTATGTCTGGGGTCAACAGCCACGATCCTGGTGCCAGCCTCCCTGGCCTGCGCCAGATACCAGCAAGTGTTGGTGCCGCCGCTGGTACTTGTCGGGTTAATCCCCCACAGAATTATCAATCTGGCGTTGAGCAGGTCATCTCTGGTGTTGGATGTGGCATAGGTCCCGTAGGTGAATACGGCACCGTAGAGAGCGGCGTTAAAAGAAGGGGCACCCCACCCCTCGGTATAGCCTCCGGCCATATTGAGCAGCCTCTCGATTGCGCCCCAGCCGGCCAAACAGCCATAGTCACCAGGCAATT
>JAUWXW010000194.1 GCA_030616195.1 Chloroflexota bacterium
AGGGTTCTCTATCTTCTCCCCATCCATGTATACATTGGGTTTTTGCTTCCTCAGGCTTTCAATGTATTCTTCGCGGGTTCGTACTCCCATTTTGTTTCCTCCTTTGCCACTTCTTCCGTATGGCGCTTCCTTGCTGAGAAAAACGGGGCCGAGCCGGGCGCGTGACCCCGCTTGAGAGAAGACGTGTAACGGACACTGCCTGACCGGATTATCGCAATGCCCTTAACCTCCCTTATACCACAATCACCCCGACTTGCAAAGTGCACCAGCACTACGCTCAAAACGTAAGGTCAGGCCATCAGGCCTGTCCAAAAACCAGTCTGTAGATCGGGGTGTCCAAAGGCGAATCTGCTCCCCGGAAAACATAGCAATAAACGCTCTCATAGCATCGGATTTGGCCAGCTCCCAGCCCTTAGGGTATACTGACAATGCAAATCATGGCAAAACGGAGCGTTCGGAAATGAAGAAACAGCCTGTTCAAATACTCGAGGGAATCTACATGGTAGAGGTCCCCTTTATCCAAGGGCTTGGCCAGGGTGACATGACAGGCACACTGTGCTATCTGATACAAGAGAAGGATGGCTGGTTGATGGTGGACAGTGGCTACAACGACGATGGCGCCTTCGAGTCCCTCTGCCAGCAGTTGGATGCCTTGAGCATCCCCATTGAAGACATCCGAGAGCTGCTTATCACCCATTATCACCCCGACCATAGTGGACTGGCGCTACGCATCAAGGAAGCTTCGGGGGCAAAGGTGATAATGCACCAGGACGATTGGGATATCCTCCAGAATGCTGTCGGCTGGGGCGAAAAATGGACTCTAGACGGACTGGTGGAATGGGCAGTGACCCTCGGCGTGCCGCCGTCGGAACTGGACAGATTCTACCAGATGGCTAGCTTGGGCAGGCTACTGTTCCCCACAGGCCTGGAGCCCGACATACTGCTCCAAGGGGAGGAGAACGCCGTGGCAGATGATGGACACCTGCGGGCCATTCTGACCCCAGGTCACAGCCCGGGGCACATCTGTCTCTATGACGAAAAGAACAAAGTGTTTTTCTCTGGCGACCACGTCCTTGTCGAGATTACCCCCCACATCTCCCCCAGCCACCTCACCAGCTATAACCAGCTTGGTCAGTATCTGGAGGCCTTACGAAAGGTACAGTACCTGGACGTCGAGCTGGTCCTGCCAGCCCACGAGAGGCCCTTTGGCCACCTCGCCCAGCGAGTGGATGAGATTCTGGAGCACCACCGCCGCCGCCTGGAGGAGATGATAGCAGCATTGTCCGACCATCCCCTGAGCCCCTGGGACTTAGCTCCCAGGGTGCACTGGGACGTGGGGCCCTGGGAGGAGATGGACTCTACCAACCGGGTATTGGCCATGCGGGAAACACTGGCTCACCTCCAGCTCCTGGAGAGCCGCGGCCAGGTGGCTATGGTAATGAGTGACGGCTTGCACCTGTACAAACTTACCAACCCGTCGCCAGGGTGAGGACAGTCCGTGAGTTCCCCTGCTCCCTTATTCTCTGAGGCCGTTTATTTGTCACCCTGAGGTCGCATCAGGTCTCCGGAGGCGACTCTGGCGACCGACCGAAGGGTCTCTCTAGGTTATTTGGTCGCTGTCGCCTTAGGCGACCATTTGGAGACCCAGAGCGACCTCAGAATGGCAGGCCAGAGGTCCACCGATGTTGATGACCCTCCCCAAATGTCATTGCGAGGAGCGCAAGCGACGTGGCAATCCCAGGGTAGGGTGGCAGTCCTTTGCGCTGGCAGACATGTCTGCACAAACCCTATTCTCATAACGGTTTTGAGCTTCCGTAGCGCGGGGGCTTGTCCCCCGCCCCTCTTGCCGAGGACAAGCCTCGGCGCTACTTTGGCATGAGGCATAGCGAAAGGCATTGCCAAAAACTATCGGTATTTCTGGGACTAGACACTAGCGATCATGATACACCGGCGGCCGCTTTTCAAAATAGGCAGCCTTGATTGCCTCCTGAGCGTCCTCAGTCATCCCGCAGAGGAGTTGACCCCCGGCCTCTAGCTGAGTAGCCGACAGCAGGCTGGGCGCATCGATGTTAGCATTGAGCAGCTCCTTGGTCATCCTCAGTGCCAGGGGTGTAGCATTAAGCATCTCCTGAGCCAACTCCAAAGCCGCCTGGTCCAGTTGGTCATCGGGCACCACTCGAGATACGAAGCCAATGCGCTCGGCAGTGGCAGCATCCATGATCCGACCGGTGTACATATACTCAGCCGCTCGTGACAGGCCGATGAGGCGGGGCAGAAAATAGGAGGACCCCATGTCGGCGCCTGTATACCCGATTCGGATATTGGCGGCATTCAAGCGGGCCGATTCCGCCGCCAGGCGCACATCGCAGGCCATGGTGAGGGTGAAACCGCCCCCAACGGCCGCGCCACGGACCGCAGCAATGAGCGGCTGAGGGGCATGACGCATCTTCATGATAACGTCACTCATGGTTCGCTGTACCATGTGGCCATATGTCACCGCTCCGGTGGGCATGTTTGGCTCCGCTTCAATCTTGGCCATCCCCCCAGAGAGACCTGACACGTCAAAGCCAGCGCAGAACGCCCGCCCCGCGCCCCGCACTATGACCACTCGGGCGTCCAGATGCTCCTCCAGGCTGCCGAAGAAATGCCGCAGTTCCTGGGCCATCTCCACCGTCAGGGCATTCAGCCGGTCGGGGCGGTTGAGGGTGAGCCAGCCAATATGATCGCTACATTCGAACTCCAGGGTCTTGTAGGTCATCCCGTCCTCCTTCATCAATTGAATGCTATTCAACAGAAGACTGCCTTCAGCCTGATAGTAGGGTAGTCCGCCGACGACAGTTCGTCAAGGAAGGAAGTACCAGAAAATGACCTAACCCTACTGAAGCCGCGTTTGTTCACACTACGAAGGAGGAGAGGGAAGATGGACTCTCAAGATGTGAAGAGGCTTGGCAGGCTTTATGACGCTATCAGGGAAGGAGAAGCTTAGTAGGGTGGGCTGTGCCCACCATCTCACCAACGCCAGTCCGCAGCAATGGGCAGCCAAGGCCGTAAGTTCCGTCCTCTATGCCAGCACATGGGTCGTTCGGCACTTGTCCTCCCTCATAGTGATGAGACAGCGCTCACCATGTCACACCCACCGGAAGGTGGGCCGAGCCCACCCTACAGGCTCTCTCAGAGAGAGTAGGTGAAGTGCTCCCCCAACCCTGAATCTGCATCCAAGCTGAGTTTGGGGTGTGAGTGGCTGCACTATGCAAGCTAGAATATTGGGGAGTTCCCTCAAAGTCAAAGGTTGGGTGGCGGGTTAATCACTCTTGCCCCAGTACCCCCTGCTCATACATCCACTTGAGAATCAACAGGGTAATATCATCTATCTCCTCAGCGTTGAATGTATGCTTCTCGGCATATTCATCTATTCGCTTGATCTCCTCAGCAGTCATCGAAAACGCCTCATATCCTATTTGTGCTTCAACCAAGCCCCCCGCTCAATTCAATGTGGACCATATCGTATTATTTCTACCACCCATTCTGCAAGGCTAAATAGTATCGTATGATTGGACAAACAGGGTCAATTCTACTGACCCTATGGGCGATGCAGATGCCAGAATGTTAAATAACATCAGTCGAGATCGAAGGTCCTCCATGGGAAGAGGTGTGGAATTGTCACCAAACGACAGCAGGGCATTTACTCGCCGTAAAGCTCTAAAGCCTATCCTCAAACTCTATACTCCTTCCTCTCCCTCCACCACACCGCGAGATGTAGGCCACCACCAGTGCAGAATGCTACCCAGAAGGGAAGTATTATGCGGAGAGCATATGTCCTATCTAGCTCAAGATAGTTGCCCCAAACAATCAACAAGATGTGGAAGCCAGAGTGAAACACCAGGAATAGACCACCGATAAGATGCCACCGCCAAGCAATCAGACCAGGAACTGCAAGAAACAGCAGAAAAAGCATGAAGCCCTGCAGAAAAAACTCCAAGTTGGCGTCATATACGATTTCTTCGACCAAAACCCGTGTGCAAGCGAAAACCCCCGGAGCCAAAGAGACAATCCCTGCCGCCCAGCGGAGGAATCTAGTGCCCTTGTGCACTCTAA
>JAUWXW010000230.1 GCA_030616195.1 Chloroflexota bacterium
TTTGAAGTTGCTGGAATGGACACGAAGCAGTGCCGCCGTTCTGGGGGTAATCGCCTGCTCGTAGTCAGAGAGATAGGTGCAATTGGTGGTGCCCACCTCCACCAGTTTGGCCCCACTTTGCCTCATTACGTCTGGGATGCGGAACCCGCCGCCGATTTCTACGGCCTGCCCTCGAGAGGCGATTACCTCTTTTCTCTTAGCTAAGGCGGTCAGTGCCAGGAGGACTGCCGAAGCATTGTTGTTTACCACCAGAGCATCTTCAGCCCCGGTCAGTCTGCACAGTAAAGACGAGACATGAACTTGACGAGAGCCCCGCCTGCCGGTTTCGAGGTCAAATTCCAGGTTGTTATACCCTCTGGAAGTCAGCTCCATAGCTGCCATGGCGTCCTGGCTGAGGGGCGCTCTGCCTAGATTGGTATGCAGGATAACTCCGGTAGCATTTATCACCGGAACGAGACTGGGTTGTACCAGCAATTCGACACGGGTGCAAATTGAGTCCACCAACGTGTCAACGGAGGGCGCAGCATCACCGCGGGCAATGGAAAGGCGGCTCTCCTCAAGGAGCTGGCGCGCCGCATCCAGGACCAGAGAGCGAGAGTAGGCGTTTTCCAGAGACTTGAGGCGTTCGTCCGAGAGCAGCCTATCTACGCTTGGCAGATTACGAAAGTCAGTCTGCATCTTTCCTGGCGATATCAATGTAGCACAGGGAATACTGAGAATCAACTGAATTGGGCTACACCTAGCCTCAGACGGGTAATCTGGGAGACGCCTTCGGATCGATTCTGTGACGCGCGACGGCGAGTTGCCTATGGGGAGCGCTGGCCAATGAAGCGACCGCAAGAATTTACTTGTGATTGATAACGGCAAAATGTAGCGCGAGGTCTCCTGCGGCGACTCTTCTAGCTTCAGCCTCGCCGATGGAGCGACCCTAAAGGGTCGCGCTACAGCTCTTTTTGTATATCATCATAGGGTCGGCACGGAAAAATCGCCACCGCGAGACAGAGGTGATAGAATTGATAACGAGTCTTGAGGTTGCCGGTCTGAACCGGCATGCCAGATTGGACAACATAGGAGGAAGACATGGTTGAGAAGCCGAATCCTCGGCTGACGGAGACTGTCCGGGGAGCGGGTTGAGCTTCTAAACTGGGTCCGGGGGACCTGGACAGAGCATTGTGTGGCTTACCGCTGAACTACGATCCCAATCTGCTGGTGGGTCTGGAGAAGGCGGACGACGCTGGCGTGTATAAGCTGAGCGAAGAGCTGGCTATCATACAGACCATTGATTTCTTCACGCCCATTGTCGATGACCCCTTCATTTTTGGCCAGATTGCAGCAGCTAATGCCCTGAGTGATGTCTATGCCATGGGAGGCAAGCCTCTCACCGCCATGAACGTGGTCTGCTTTCCCATCAAGACTATGGATATCTCTGTGCTAAGGGAAGTCCTGGAAGGTGGGTTGGAGAAGATGCAGGAGGCTGGCGTGGCCCTGGTCGGAGGACATACTATCGAAGACGAGGAACTGAAATATGGGCTCTCCGTCACCGGTACCATTCATCCCCAAAGACTGATAACCAGGGCAGGGGCTAAAGCAGGAGATAAGCTGATTCTTACCAAGCCCCTGGGCACAGGGATTGTAAATACGGCTCTTAAGGGTGGCCTGGCAGATGAGGAGACCGTTGCTAAGGTCACCAGGTATATGGTCACCTTAAACAATAGAGCCTCGGAGTTGATGCAGGAAATAGGTGTTAATGCTTGCACCGACGTAACTGGCTTTGGCCTTCTTGGTCACGCCTGCGAAGTGTCTCAAAACAGTGGGGTGGGCATGAGGATTTATGCTGCTTCGGTCCCCGTGTTTGCCGAAGCTGTGGAGTTTGCCAGGATGGGTCTGGTCCCTGGGGGTACGCACCGCAATAGGGAATTCCGTTCCAGTATGATAGAGATTGTCGGTGAGCTTCCTGACTATATGCAGGATGTTCTTTTCGATGCCCAGACATCGGGAGGGTTATTGATCTCGGTGAGTGCTGCAAAGGCAGACTTGCTGCTGGCCAGGTTGCATGAGGCTGGCGTGGTGGAGGCCTGTATCATCGGAGAGGTGGTGGATCAACCCAGGGATAGGATCATCATAGAGTAAATGTTTGTTCTTGGCACGGCAGGTCATGTAGATCACGGCAAATCAGTCCTGGTTCAGGCCCTGACTGGCATTGACCCCGACCGCCTGGCCGAGGAAAAAGAGCGGGGTATGACCATTGACCTCGGCTTCGCCTGGCTGAAACTGCCCAGCGGTCGAGAGGTCAGCATTGTTGATGTCCCCGGACACGAGAGGTTCATCAAGAATATGCTGGCCGGGGTAGGAGGTATTGACCTGGCCCTGCTGGTAGTTGCTGCTGATGAGGGGGTAATGCCTCAAACCAGGGAACACCTGGCCATCCTCGACTTGCTTCGGGTGGAAAAGGGTGTGGTGGCTATCACCAAGAAAGACCTGGTGGACGAAGAGTTGCTGGAGCTGGTGACGATGGAGGTCAAGGACACCATCGAGCCAACTACCCTGGCTCAGGCCCCAATTGTTACCGTCTCGGCTGTAACAGGGGAAGGTCTGGCCGATCTTGTTGGCACCATCGACCATCTGCTGGACTCCACCTCACCCAGGAGGGACATGGGTAGGCCGAGGCTCCCCATCGACCGGGTGTTTACCATGACTGGCTTTGGTACCGTGGTAACCGGGACTCTGGTTGACGGACAGCTTTCAGTTGGTCAAGAGGTGGAGATAGTTCCTCATCGCCTCAGGGCGCGTCTGCGGGGACTGCAGACCCACAAGACTAAGGTGCAGGCGGTAGGCCCGGGGAGGCGAGTAGCTGCTAACCTGTCTGGGATAGCTACCACTCAGCTAGAGCGTGGCGACGTGCTGACCATTCCCGGCTGGTTGGTGCCCACCAAAGCAGTGGATGCAAAGGTTTGCCTGCTCTCGGACATGGGCCATCCATTGAGGCACAACACTGTCATCACCTTTCACAGTAACGCTGTGGAAGTGGAAGCCAGGACCCGGTTGCTGGATAAAGAGGAGTTGAAGCCGGGTGAGAGTGGCTGGGCCCAGTTTGCCCTGGCGCGTCCCGTGGCTTTGGTCAAGGGGGACCTTTTTATCATCCGTTCGTCGAAGGAGACTCTAGGTGGTGGTGAAATCGTTGATGCTTATCCCAGGCGCCACCGGCGTTTCCACGCCAGCACCATTGAGGGCTTGAGGGTCAGGGAGAAGGGCAGTCCCGGGGAGATCCTGCTGGCCATCCTGGAGAGTAGGGAACCTGTGGCTATGGAGGAGTTGTTGCGCCGCTCCAACCTGCCCACAACGGAAGCAGAGCAGGCCGTAAAA
>JAUWXW010000240.1 GCA_030616195.1 Chloroflexota bacterium
AGTTAATAAAGAGCAACTGGCAGAGATGCAGCACATAGTCAACCAAAAGATACGACAGAACCTGCGAGTGAAGGTCATCAAAGACATGGCTTATACTGAGGCAACCGCTAAGGGTGCTATCGCCCTGTTTGGAGAGAAGTATGGAGAGACAGTTCGAGTGCTGCAAATTGGCTCTCCACCCTTTAGCATGGAGCTATGTGGTGGCACACACGTATCTTCAACCGGCGAGATAGGCCTGCTGCATATCACCGCAGAAGGCGGCATCGGAAGCGGAATGCGACGCATTGAGGCGGTTACCGGAAGGGGAGCCGAGGGGTTTATTGAGCAACGCTTATCCACATTGGAAATGCTGGCTCAGGAGCTGGAGGCTTCGCCTGATACGGTACAGAGCAAGTTGTCTGCTACGCTGGCTGAGTTAGATAGGGAGCGCAAGCGAGCCGTTTCTTTGGAGCTTGAGTTAGCCAGGAAACAAGCGGAGTCATTGAAACCTAAAGTGGAGCGGATGAGTGGTGTAAAGGTCATTTCGGCTAGAGTTTCAGCAACAACCCCGGAGGCCATGCGGGAGATGGGTGACCGATTGAAGGAACGATTGGGGAGCGGGGTAATTGTGTTAGCGGCAGTTTATGACGATAGACCGAACTTTGTGGCCATGGTCACTCCTGACCTGATGGCGAAGGGATTTCATGCCGGGGAAATCGTGAAGCAAGTGGCGAAGGCTGCAGGAGGTGGAGGAGGCGGCACAGTTGCGCTAGGGCAGGGCAGCGGCAAAGATAAGGCAAAGCTGGATGAAGCACTCCAAAGTGTTCCAAAAGTGATTCGTGCTCATTACGATAAGGACACTGGCACCTGGAGGAAGAACATTGACTGATACCGGGGTGGCGGGTCGAATCCTGGGACTCGATGTCGGAGACAAATGGATAGGGGTAGCCATGAGCGACCCCAGCGGTACTTTGGCCACCCCGTTAACCCGGATTGCAGCGATTGACACCGAAGCTACCGTGGAAGCCATTCGCCAACTGGTGCGTCAATATGAAGTCGGGTGCATTGTAGCCGGAATGCCTTATTCCCTGGATGGCAGTTTGGGTCAGCAGGCCAACCGGGTTCAAGATTTCGTGCAAACACTCTCTCAGCATTTGGAGGTCCGAATAGAGACCTGGGACGAGCGATTCTCCACTGTAGTTGCCCAACAGAGGATGCTAGAAGCCGGAATGCGGAAGGAAAGAAGAAGGGAGCGGATTGATGCCGTAGCGGCGGCACTCATCCTGCAAGAGTATCTAGACAACATGCGCTCTTCTTGAAGGCTGTTGCCTTTTGTGATGACGTAATGACCAAACATGTGGCCCTAATTGGGTATCCCCTACGACATTCTATCTCACCCTCTTTTCAGCAGGCTGCCTTTGCCCACTACCACCTCGACATCCAGTATGAGAGTTGGGAGACAGAGGCATCTTCTCTGGATGAAACGATAGACCGTCTTCGCCAATCGTCGGTCCTGGGAGCCAATGTAACCATGCCTTACAAGGAGGCGATTATACCCCTGCTGGATGATGTGGATGAGTTCGTGGCTCGGATAGGCGCGGTGAATACTATCGTCAACCGGGGTGGCAGGCTGCTTGGCTATAATACTGACGCACCTGGCTTCATAAGAGCCTTACGACAAGATGGTGGCTTTGAGCCGCGGGATAAGTGCGCGGCTATTCTTGGTGCTGGGGGCGCAGCTCGAGCAGTCACCTTTGCCCTTGCCAGAGAAGGTGCCAGACGCTTGATTATTGTCAATCGCACCGCGGAGCGAGCGGAGAGCTTGGCCACCTCCTTAAAGAGAGACCTTGCCCCCGACACAGACATAACCACATTGCCCTGGGACGAAATCAGATCAAGTAAGGCACTTTCTCCTTGCGATCTCCTGGTCAATTGTACCTCGTTAGGGGTGAAGCACAGTCCGACGGAGGGGGAAACTCCCCTGGAGGCTGACTCCATTCCCAAAGATGCTCTAGTCTGCGATTTGGTATATAATCCTGTAGAAACACCCCTGCTGAGAGAGGCAAAAAAGGCTGGTGCAGGGGTCCTAGGCGGGCTGGCCATGCTGGTTTATCAAGGGGCGGAGTCTTTCAAGTTGTGGGTAGGCAGGGAGGCACCTGTTGACATAATGTTTAGGCGGGCTAGAGAGGCCTTGGGGTAGAATCAGTTTTGTCAAAGGAACCTAAATTAACCAGTGTCTATATCGGCAGGCACCTGGAGGCTCAGATAATGAAGTCGCTCCTGGAGAGCTTTGGTATTCCAGCTATGCTGCGGTACGAAAGTGCCGGGCTGGTCGTCGGCATCACCGTCGATGGGCTGGGACAGACCAGTGTCCTGGTACCACAGGATCTGGCCGAAGACGCCAGGGAAATTCTGGAAACACCAGACTTTGAAGAGACAGAATCATGACGAGGTTTCGCTTTCTTACTGCCGGTGAGTCTCATGGGAAAGGCTTATCCGTCATTATTGAGGGTTTGCCAGCCGGTCTACGTCTGAGTGAAGACTATATTGCCTCCGATTTGACCAGGCGCCAGGGTGGATACGGCAGAAGCCAGCGAATGGAAATAGAGCAAGACAGGGCAGAGATCCTGTCAGGGGTACGCCATGGGCTTACCATGGGGAGTCCTATTGCCCTGTTAATCCGGAACCGTGACTGGGAGAACTGGCAGGACATTATGAGCGTTTCACCTGCCGAGCAAGAGGCACAGCTGCTAACTCGGCCCCGCCCAGGACACGCTGACCTGGCGGGGGTCACCAAATACGGTCTGGATGACATTCGTCCTATTTTGGAACGCTCCAGTGCTAGAGAAACCGCAGCTAGAGTGGCTGCCGGTGCGGTAGCTCGTAGATTCGCAGAGGAATTTGGCATCGACGTTCATAGCTACACCGTAGCTATCGGAGGGCAGTGGGCAAGTCCGCGGGACGCCGTTGACTGGGAGGTGGTAGAGGAATCGCCTGTTCGCTGTGCTGATGCCGGGGCAGAAAAGGCTATGATAGCAGCCATCGATGAGGCTGCTTCAAGCGGGGATACATTGGGGGGAGTCTTCGAGGTGGTTGCTACAGGGGTGCCTGTTGGGCTTGGAAGCCATGTCCACTGGGACCGTCGGCTAGATGGCAGAATTGCCCGGGCAATAATGAGCATCAATTCAGTGAAGGGAGTAGAGATCGGGG
>JAUWXW010000064.1 GCA_030616195.1 Chloroflexota bacterium
GGCGATAGTAGTGGCATCAACAGCAGCTACCCTCCACTTGTACCCAAACTCGGACTTTATTTCCTGCGGCGTACTCTTGCTATTCACTATTACCACGCCGTTTTCCTTGAGGCCAGAGGTGACATCTACAATGCTGAGTAATCTGGTCTCAAAAACGACTACAAAATCAGGCTCCTTGACCTCCGCCCTGATCCTGACAGGTTTGTCGTTGGTTCTTACGAAGGCCTGGACGGGCGCTCCTCTTCTTTCTGGCCCGAAGGCGGGAAAGGCCAGTGCATACTTACCTTCAGCAATAGCGGCCAAGGCGAGCAACTCTGCTGAGGTAACTGCTCCCTGGCCACCTCTGCCATGAAGTCTTAGCTCAATCATTTTCGCACTATTATAGAGGTGTTGTTTTGGCGGTGCAAGTCTCACCGCGAGGGATACAGAATGGGCAGACGTGCCTAGTGATCTTTTTGCCCCAGGGTAGCAGGTGGGTAGCATAAGTGGCGAGGTCACCTTAGGTCGCCCCTGGATTAGGGTGACAATCGCCTGAACAACTTCGAAACAGATTGAATCGATTGACTTCGCTTCGGGTTATGTGCTATATTCCCCTCTTGCGGGGTGTAGCGCAGAGGGTTAGCGCGCATGGTTTGGGACCATGAGGTCGGAGGTTCGAGTCCTCTCACCCCGACCAGGATTGGTTATTTGGATTTAGATACTGTCCGGGATTTACATATTCGGATTTCCGATTTAATATGTAAGTGATGAGAGCCAAAAACCCCTATATGTTGCTGGGCTTGGGGTTGCTGTTGACCGGGGTCTGGCTCGCTCCTGTAGCCCATTTTCTCTTGGATTCCACGCCCCTGTCAGCGCTGGGGATGAGTCTCATGATTCTTGGCGTGGTTTGCCTTGTCCTGGGAAGAACTCGGCCCACAATCTCGCCTGAAGTCAGCGCCCTCCTTCTGGAAACGAGCCTGGAAAATATCTCTGCGATAATAGAGGAGTTGGGTTTGAGGGCAAAGGCGGTTTATCTGCCGTCTTCGATGACGCAGGGACAGCCTCAGGCACTCATACCTCTGCACCTAAATCCCTCCCTGCCATCAATCGCCAAACCTCTTCCCAAGAGATTGATAGTCAAATATGGACCCAGTCCGGAGGACATGGGGCTGTTGATTGCTACTCCAGGGTCGGCGACCACAAAAATGTTGGATTCAATGCCAGGCCCTACCTCAGCGGAGCTGGAGGATGCCCTCTCATCTATTCTTGATGGGATGCTTGATATAGCCGACAGTGTCAGGGTGACCATGACTGACAAAAATGCTACTATCGAGGTGTCCAATCCCCGAATAGAATACAAAAATATCCGCTTCTATGAATGCTTGGGAAGCCCGCTGGCCTCTATAGCCGCTGCGTTAGCTGCTGAGGCTCTAGACAAGCCAATCGTCATTGAGAGTGAGGCGCACGGCAAAGGTAAAAGCGTGATTGAGCTGGTGACCTTGGGGTGAGGATTTGCAATGGATACATATCATAACCCGCCCAGGCTGTGATTGGAAAACTGGCCCTCTCAGCAATCAGAAACGTACATTGTATATTCAGGGAGAGGCAGAAGGTGTGTTAGGC
Organism: Chloroflexota bacterium; assembly: GCA_030616195.1. The sequence goes on from JAUWXW010000064.1 coordinate 1,603, forward strand.
ATGGGCCTCTTTCAGCTTTGCGGTGAGCAGGGGTACTACTTTGAAGAGGTCTCCCACAATGCCGTAGGTGGCTACTTCAAAAATAGGGGCCTTGGGGTCTTCGTCGATGGCTACGATAATATCGGAGGTTTGCATTCCTGCCAAGTGCTGGGGCGCTCCGGAAATACCGCAGGCAATGTAGAGCTTGGGCGAGACGGTCTTCCCTGTCTGCCCGATTTGATGTGAATACGGGATCCACCCATCGTCTACCGGGGGACGTGACGAACCTAGGGCGGCACCAAGGGCTTCAGCCAGTTCAGCCACTATGTGGAAATTATCTGCCGCTCCCAGCCCACGGCCGCCACAAACAATAACATCGGCCTCTTCAAGCTTTACCGCCTCCGTCAAGTCCTTAAGCAGGTGAAGCAGCTTGGTCCTGGAAGTGACGGATTGTCTGTCGAAGTCCACTCGCACAATCTCTCCCTGGCGTGATTCATCCGGTCTACCTCTCTTGAAGACGTGAGGACGGACAGTAGCTATCTGCGGCCTTTTCTCTGCACAGACGACGGTTGCCATTAGGTTGCTGCCGTAAGTGGGGCGCGTTTGGAGCAGGAGTCTGCTCTGTAGATCAATCTCGAGGCCGGTGCAGCTGGCAGCTACGCCTGTCTCCAATATGGCAGCTACTCTGGGGACAAAAGAGCGACCTAACGACGTGGCACCGGTAAGCAGTATCTGCGGTTTGTGCTGGCGTATCAAATCAACAAGTACCCTGGTGTACAGGTCCTCGTCATGGTCGGTTAAGGACGGGTCATCTGCCAGGTAGACCTTGTCTGCCCCATAAGCAACCAGTTGCTCTATTCCTTCGACATTGTGCCCCAGGCATACAGCACATAACCCTGTTTCCAGGGCATTTGCTAGTCTTCGACCCTCCGACAACAGCTCATAAGCAACGCTCTTGATCTTGCCATCTTGCTCTTCAACGAATATCCAAACTTCAGACTTCATATCTTACCAGCAAAAGCCTTTCCAGATTCAGGTTCCTTTTTATTTTAGGTGGACTCGCGACTGCGGACAACAGCGTAATAGACGAATTCAGGGTTTACCTAATCGGATGCTAAATTATTTTTTGCAGCTTCTCCACCAGTTGCTCGACCTGGCTCTCCGGGCTGCCCTGAAGCAGTTCCCCCTGTCCTGCTTTCTCAGGAAAGAAGACCCTGACCACCCGGGTGGGGGAGCCAGCCAGTCCAACTTTGCTCATGTCCACATCCAGTTCCTGAGCAGTCCAGGTTGCTATCTGGACCTTCTTTGACTGCATCAGTCCCCGAAGGGATGGCAAGCGAGGTACATTGATCTCTTTCACTACATTGATTACTCCGGGCAGGGGCATCTCGATAACCTGGTGTCCTTCGTCGACCATCCTCTGCACTGTCATACGCCCCTCTTTTATCTCCTCGATCTTACTCACGTAGGACACGAAGGGAATCCCCAGCCATTCAGCAATCTGCGGGGCTACCTGACCCGTGTCTCCATCCATTGTCTGTCTGCCGCAGATGACAATATCCGGCTGGCCCAGCTTCTGGAGTGCCTTAGCCAGGATATAGGACGTGGCCAGGGTATCAGACCCATCAAACACGGGATCGCTCAGCAGAATGGCTTCATCTACACCAAGGGCAATAGCCTCTCTCAACGCTTCTTCTGCTTCGGGCGGCCCCATGGTGATAGCAGTAACCTTGCCCTCGTCCCGCTCCTTTAGTCTGATGCCCTCCTCCAGGGCATACATGTCAAAGGGGTTGATAATCATCTTGCCCTCTGCTTTGATCAGGGCACCGGTTTGCGGGTCGATTTCAATTCTTGGTGTCTCGGGTACTTGCTTGATGCAAACAACGACATTCATTCTCGTAATGCCTTTCTCTTAAGAACCTGCAAGGCAATTTCGTTTCTCAGAACCTGATTGGTGCCTTCATATATCTGAGTAATCTTGGCATCCCTCATCATCTTCTCTATCGGGTAGTCGCACATATAACCAACACCGCCGAAGATCTGCACTGCATCGGTAGTGACTTTCATCGCCATGTCTGCGGCAAAGACCTTGGCCATAGCAGCCTCTTCGGCGAAGTTCCTTGCTCCGCTATCAATTGTTCTCGCCACGGCGTAGACCATGGCTCGGGCGGCTTCCAATTCAATGGCCATGTTAGCCAGCATGTGCTGCACCGCTTGCAGGGATGAAATCGGGTGACCGAACTGGATGCGCTGGCGTGCATAGTCTACTGCTGCCTCCAGGGCACCCTGGGCAATACCCACTGCTTGTGCAGCAACTCCAGGGCGGGACCGGTCTAGTGTCCTCACCGTAATGATAAAACCTTGTCCCTCTTTACCAATCAGGTTCTCTTCGGGTACCCGGCAATCCCGGAAAATCAGTTCGCGCGTAGCCGAGGAGCGGATACCCATCTTCTTTTCTCTCTTGCCAAAGGAGAAGCCAGGAGTGTTCTTCTCTACTACAAACGCACTGGCACCCCGGCTGCCTTTTGCCGGATCGGTCATGGCAATGACCGTATATATCTCGGCCTCGCCGCCGTTGGTGATAAACTGCTTGGTACCATTTAGCACGTAGTATCCCTTTTCTGGGCTGGCAGTTGTTCTTATGTTGCCGGCATCGCTACCGGCGGTTGATTCAGTTAGAGCAAAGGCAGCCAATCTCTTGCCAGCGGCAACACCAGGAAGATATTTTTGTTTTTGCTCCTCACTGCCGTGGTGGACCACAGGGAGGCATCCCAGGGCAGTGGCGGCATAGCAGATGGCGATGCCCCCACAGGCTCGAGATAACTCCTCTACTACCAGGCAGAGATCGAGGCATCTCCCCCCCAGTCCTTCATATTCTTCCGGTATGAATACCCTGAACATGTCGGCATCAGCCAGTTCCTTCATTATCTCCCAGGGGAACTCTTCTTTTTCATCCAGTTCCGCTCGCACGGGCATTATTCGCTCTTCAGCGATTCTTCGGGCCAGGCTCTTTATTGTTCTTTGCTCTTCGTCCAGAAAATACTCCAAGACAGGTCTCCTTTCTTGGGCGTTGCCGTAATGAGCCAATTTTAAGCATATCTTGGCAGCTTATCAAGCTACATAATTCGCACCGGCAGAAGCTAAAGGACCCTGCTGCTTCCCTGCCTTCGGGAAAACACGGTCCTTCAGACGTACTTGGAGCAGTAAGTGTAGAAGAAGGTAAGACTTCCGTATCACTTGTGGTAGTCGTGGATTGCAATTGAGAGGGGCGAATTATGTCCCGGTTAGGTTAGCCCTTTTCTTCCTCTTCAGGGCGCTCCCAAAGGGGCACGGTGAAGTGATCGATGTACTGTCGGCGGCTTTCCTTAACTGCTTCGGCTATCTCTTGGCGGGCTTGGTCGGCCATACCATCCAGCTCTGTCATATCGATATCGATTTTCAATATTCTGGTCAATATCTCGAGCACTGATTTGGAAGCTACCGGGTTTCCTATTTCGCTGAGGTAGCGGGGGCTCTCTCCAAGGAGGCAGGTGCCTTTCAGGTCCCTTTCCTTGGCTACCGAGAGAAGCAGACCGTTCATACCGGCAATATAGAAGTTACCCTTGAGCACAAGACCTTGTGCCTCCAGTTCACTCAGCAGTCCACGGTGTGTCGTTGCTGCCCAGACCCGTGGCTGTTCTGCAAACTGGGGGACAACTGCAGCAGCAAAGGTGTATATATGAGTAACCCCAAGTCTTTGGGCGAAGCCTAGTAGCTGCTGGGCAAATTCATAGCTCCTGGAAGCAGGCTGCGCCTCGCCAATGAAAATCATGAGGTCTGCCCCGGCACCCTTCCTTTTCCAGTAGTAGAATTTGCTCTGAGGTAGCCTGGGCAATTGTATAAGGTTTTTGTCCACAAAAGTACCGTTAAGGTCAAAGAAGGACGAAGGCTCAATCTCGGCAAATTCTTCAGCCCCCAACTTTTCACTCAGGTAGTTGGCGGCTATAAGGGCAACATTGGCCACACCCGGCCAGGCAGCTACCAACGAGGGGCGACTAAGCTTGGGCTCACTGTAGACCTTGATTATCCCTTCCCCACGCTTCCTCATCGCCTCTCTTCTACCACTGGACGAACATGGGCATAATTATGTGTACGTACCTATCCGAGCCTACAGGCCGGATAACCCCTGGACTCGATGGGGTTGTAGTTTCCAAAGCTATGCTAGGTCTCTGTTCCTCACGAATTCTGTCAAGCACCTGTTCGAGATATCTCCCGTTAAAGGCGATTTTGGCTGCTTCACCTTCAACCTGGGCGTCGATCTCCCCAACATTTTCACCAATTTGTTCCGAGCGTGCTGATATAGTTATCTTTTCCGGCATTACTTGAAGACGTACTATGCCGCTGGCGTCGCGGGCAAAAATAGAGGCGATCTTTGTAGCTTTGAGAAACTCCTCGGTGTCAACTATTGCTCGAGTGCTGTAGCTTTGGGGGATGAGCTGTCTATAGTTGGGAAAGGTGCCTTGCAGTATTTGGGACACCATCTCCACCTGCCCGGTCAAGTCGCCTATGGGGGCGTTCTTCAAGCGAAAGAGTACCTGGGTCTTGTTGGCGCTGACGGCGATCTCGACTGGTTCTTGTTGGTCAGGTAGAAGGCGACTCAATTCCAAAAGAGAGCGTCCTGGAATGATAACCTCTATCCTTTCATCTGCCGGAGTAGCTAGAGGCGCTTTGTGTACCGCTAGTCTGAAGCCATCGGCGGCAGCCAAGGTAAGGGTGTCTCCCTCGATCTCAGTGCAAACGCCGGTAAGCACTGGGCGGGTATCCTCGGAGGCAGTAGCGAATACTGTCTGGTTGATGGCCAGACGAAGGACCTCTGGCTCAATCTGGTAGATTGTGCCATCACCAACCTGGGGAATGGGCGGGAAGTCCTCGGCATCCAGGCCACTAATACGGGCCTCGAATCTGGCACACTTCAGCTCTACCGAATGGTCTGATAGGTTGAGGTCAATTCTGTCGTTGGGCAGAGAATTGACGAAATCATTGAGGAGCTTGGCTGGCAGGGTGATAGCGCCCTCTTCTTCCACCATAGCACCGAGCCAGCAACTGACAGCGATTTCCAGGTTGGTGGCAGAGAGTTTGAGGCGAGACTGCTCTGTAGCCAGGAGAACGTTATTGGTAATAGGCAAGGTCGTCCTTTTGGCTACCGCTCTGTCCACGATGTCGAGTCCTTTGCTCAAGTTCTTTTGAATACACGATAACTTCATGCCGCACCCCCTTATTGTAGAGCGTGCTAAAGTATACAATATTCGCCCCTGGTTAGACAAGATGTCAACCGCGTCTTTTTCCGGCTTTTCCTGCAAGATTCCAGTGGTGGTTTAGCCATCCTATCTGTCATTCTGAGCGCAGCGAGGAATCTCACCGCGGTCAGAGCAGACTCAGCGAAGCTATTCGCCCCACCCCCTGGGATTGCTTCGTCGCTCCGCTCCTCGCAATGACATGTCGCTGATCATCACAGGTGGGTGTTTTGAATCTGTGCCCACGGATTAGGGAGGATTGCACAAGCTTGACATTCACGATAGAGTTAATAGGTGACAAATCTCTCCGGGGAGCGACATCTGGGCAGTCTGGAGGAGAATTTTGCGTATCACTAGTCTAAGTCTGACCGACTTTCGTAATTACCGCCACCTGGAGTTGAGGCTGCCGCCTCATCTGGTAGTGATCTACGGGGATAACGCCCAAGGGAAGACGAATCTCCTCGAGGCTATCCATGTGCTGGCTACGACTAAGTCCCATCGTGCTTCCAGTGATAGAGAACTCGTTCATCACCTTGCCGCCGAGGGGAACCCACCCTTTAGCCGACTTTTCGCTGAGGTTCAGAGGGTGAGGGGTGATCTCAAGATAGAGATCGTTCTCAGGTTGGAAAGGACAGAGACGACCGGGGCTGGAGAGACTGTTGCTCTTCCGCCGTCGGTTGTTCCGGTGCGAAAGCGGATTCGAATTAATGATGTTGCCCGGCGCGCCATGGATGTGGTGGGACAGGTCAATGTAGTAATGTTCAGTGCCCAGGATATTGATCTCATCTCTGGCACTCCTGCCTTCTGCCGGCGCTACCTCGATCTGGTTAGCTGCCAGACTGATTGGCGCTACCTGAGATGTTTGCAGCGGTACAATAGAGTCCTGCTGCAGCGCAATCATCTTCTTAAGCTGCTACAGGAGCATCAAGCTCAGCCTGAACAACTGGAATTCTGGGACAGAGAATTGGTGGAGAACGGCTCGTATATCATAGCGCAACGGCAGCGTCTGGTGGCAAAGCTCAA
>JAUWXW010000204.1 GCA_030616195.1 Chloroflexota bacterium
GGTAAGCACCGCAATATCTGCGTGGTGGGAGACCCTGACCAGTCTATTTACTCGTGGAGATATGCTGACCTGCGCAACATCCTCAACTTTGAGAAGGACTACCCCGAAGCAAAGGTAGTGTACCTGGAACAGAGCTATCGCTCCAGCAAGCGCATTCTGGAGGCAGCCCATGATGTTATCTCGGTTAACCAGGACCGCAAAGAGAACGAACTCTGGACTGAGAACGAGGCTGGCCCACCCATTAACATGGTGAGAACCTCTGACGAGACAGAGGAGGCACAGTTTGTAGTCAGCGAGGTGCAGCGCCTGTTGAATCAGGGTGAGGCTAGACCTGTGGACTGTGCCGTGATGTACCGTACCAACGCCCAATCAAGGGTAATCGAGGAAGCCTTCATCCACTACGGGATGCCCTATCAACTGATAGGCGTCCGCTTCTATGAACGCCGCGAGATCAAGGATGTTATCGCTTATCTCAAGCTCATCCATAACCCTTACGACAGTATTAGCTTAACCAGGATAATCAACACCCCTCGGCGACGGATTAGTCACAAGACCATGGACGAGCTGCTGCAATGGGCAAAGGGCCTCGGCATCCCACCCTACACCGGACTGGAGAGGCTGGCCCAGAAAGAGCCTACTTCTCCGTTCGTCCCCCGCGCTATCCAGGCACTAACAGATTTCTTCAACCTGCTCCAGGAGCTAATCGAGGAAAGTGAGCAGCTCAATGTGAGTGAGTTTTTGGACTCAATGCTCCAGAAGACGGGATATAAAGACTATGTTCTAGACCTGGAGGACGGGGAGGACCGATGGGCGAATATCCTGGAACTACGCGGAATAGCTAGAGAATATCAGCATCTCAATCCCACGGACAGCCTGGCCTCTTTTCTAGAAGGGGTAACCCTGTTCTCTGAAGTTGACGAGTTCGATGAAAAGAAGGATGTGGTAACTCTTATCACCTTGCACCAGGCCAAGGGCTTGGAATTCCCGGCGGTTTTCATTGTGGGAATGGAGGAAGGTCTTCTGCCTCACTTCAAGTCCTTTGATGATCCGGCCCAGATGGAGGAAGAGCGTCGCCTCTGCTATGTCGGAATGACTCGGGCCAAGAGAAGACTCTATTTGGTTAATGCTTCACGTCGTAGACTGATGGGTGGAACCAGTGCCAATCCACCTTCTCCCTTTCTCAGCGATATCGCGCCGCATATCACCCAGACTACAGGTCTGTCTGAAGAGCAAGAGTGGACACGCACCCCCAGTCCCGATCTGCCCACCTTGCAAGCTGGCGATTACGTGCATCATCATAAGTTCGGCGAAGGGGTGGTAATAAGCTGCACTCCTACCGGGGATGATCAGGAAATCGTGGTGGACTTTGAAGAGATTGGGATGAAGAGGCTGCTATTAAGCCTGGCACCCCTGGAGAGGATAGAGTAGCCAGCCATTGTATGATTGAGGGATTTATACCTGTGTTACGCCGGCGGTCTTTCTCTTCGCTCCTGCCGCCCACTGGCGTTGCAACCACTGCAAGGCCTTCTTGGTGTCACTGGCAACTCTTTCCTTATCACAATAGTTCAGCCGATATCTGAACAACCAGTAAGTGAATTCTTTTTGCTCCGCCAGTGTGATTGACTCAATCCGAGGATAATCCCTTTCCTCCCTGAACTGACCCAACAGAGTGGTCATATCGGCGCCATAGACCCGATGGTAAGCCTCTTGTTGCACATGATCATGCTGACAATTTGCAAAATTATTGCGCTCTTTGTATATCTCTTCCTCAACTGCCGAAACCAGCGCCTCCTCCACAGAAACCCCGTAAACGTAATTCAGATGAGCTCGATACTTGGTGTCACCAATGAGCCGGCTGAACTCTTCTCGGGATAGCTCGACAGGGGGTTTAGCGAAGAAAAGCAGATCAATCTTCTCTGCCTCAGGTAAGAAACCATCTATGTTAGAGCAGAGGCGCTCCGCCAGCGCAACCCAGTCAAAGGCCTCACTGCCGATGAGATAGTGATAATGTTGCCCATCGTAGACTTCTTCACCACTGCCCCATAACCCTATGGCCTCAAGCAAGGCAATATACCAGTGCTTGCCGCTGGAAATAGCCTGCTTCAAATGCTCAATCGCCTCTATGTCAGCAGGACACGGGCTCACAGAATTTTCCGACATAGCTTTCTATTTTAGCACAAACCACCTCAACATTGCCAAGGACGCCCGGATGGTTATAATGGAGGTTGTTTGAAAGGTTAGCCTCACTGCGGGGGAGGGCTGGTAGACAGACCTAGCAGCCAAAGAGCTGTGGTTGCCCAATTTATTAGGTGGCAGTTGCCTGCTAAATCAGGCAACTGCATAAGGAGGGACAGCAGAAGCCACTATGCGGAGAAATAAGATGCGTGCACTCCTCTTCGGGACAGCAGGCATCCCTCTTAGCGCTAAGTTCTCTACCATGGAAGCCGGTATTGCCCGCATAAGGATGGTGCCACTGCATGGCAGCATTGATACCTGTCAGCTTTCAATCAAGCAGTAGTCAGCGCAGGTCGCTAGTCACCCATAATCTGCAAGACTATTTCCCTTGACCTGGGACGGTTGTCAAAATCGACGTATACAATTTGTTGCCAGGTTCCTAAAGCCATCCTTTTACTGTTGAAAGGTACGGTCAGGGAAGAGCTGAGAACACAAGCCCGCAAATGGGAGTGGCCATTGCCCTCTCCCCAGGCTCGGTCGTGCTTGTAGCCAGTATTGGCTGGAATGAGTTTGTCCCATAGCGACTTGAAATCAGACAACAATCCAGACTCATGCTCAATGGTGCAAATTCCAGCCGTTGACCCGACGGCAAAGACAGTTACAATCCCACTAGCGATACCGGAATCGTCGATTCCCTCCGCCACCTGCCCGGTGATGTCTATAATGTCACAATTCCCCCCGGTCTTGATCCTTATCCTCTTGCTTTCTACCATCTCGTGTCACCTCCCTCAACAAAGAGAATGTCACCAAGCTCAAACACGGGTCCATCATGGCACACCTGCCGCAAACCGCCCCTGGTTCTTATAGTGCATCCGTAGCAAGCTCCTAACCCACAACCCATCATTACCTCCAAAGAAACCTGGACCGACTTGTCTCCAGCAAAACCATGGGCTGCTATAGACTGATACATGGAAACAGGTCCACAGGCAAAGACCTGGTCAGCCTGTTTGATACGATCACCGATGAGGTCTGTTACTACACCCTTTCTCCCCTCAGACCCATCCTCAGTAGCAATGACAAGATCGATCGAGGACGGTAGAAGAGACCTCGGGTAGAGCAAACAGGCCTCCGCGGCCCCCATAAGCAGATTCACCCTTCGTCCCTGATTGAGGGCTTCGTCAGCTAAGAAAACCAAGGGCGCAACGCCTATCCCTCCAGCTACCAGAAGCAGCCTACGGGTACCAGGATGAAGGGAAAAACCATTACCCAAAGGCCCAAGAAGGTCAAGGCGGTCGCCTGGCTGATATTGGGAGAGCAACCAAGTGCCTTGGCCTACCACATTGAATAGAAGTGCAACCTGTTCTGCATCGGCCACACGGTGGACACTGAAGGGCCGCCGCAATAGAGGATCATGGTCATCTCCACAACGCACCATCAGGAATTGCCCCGGCTGAGCGACTGCAGCAATCTCGGGAGCCCGCAACCAGATGAGATAAGTATCTGGCATGAGCTCGGTACTGGATATGACCGCAGCAGTAAGGCGTTTCACGATCTCAGACAATCCGCCATCTTAGTCTACAAGCTTTCCTGATGATACTCCTGGAGAGACTTCGGCAAGGTCTTACGTTTCTTTACCGCCTCAATACCTTCGATGCTGGCCTCAGCAGCAGCCATTGAAGTAATGTAGGGGACCTTGTACTGTATTGCCGTCATGCGAATGTAACTGTCATCGTATTTGCTGCTGCGGCCGGCGGGTGTATTAATAATGAGATGGATG
>JAUWXW010000224.1 GCA_030616195.1 Chloroflexota bacterium
CCAGAGCCTCGTCCCATGAAATCCGCTTCCACTCCCCGTTCTGCTTCTTCATGGGATACTTGATGCGGTCCTCATAGTGTACATAGTCCGGAATTGAGCGACCGCTTACACATATGAAGCCCTCACTAAAGGGGTGCTCGGCCATGCCCTCAACCTTAACGATTCTCCCGTCCTTAACGTGCACGTTGATCCCACATTCCTCGATGCACATTCCACAAGTCGATTTGACCACTTGCTCTGTCATGGCAGCCTCCTTTGCGTGTCTAGGCTTGAATTCACTGGTCTTGCCAAATCATCCTGTCCTGGCCCGAACCTGTTCCAGGTTACGAGACACCTATCTCAGGTCACCGCGTTTCTGGGGGTGCGGATAGGGGTGCCTCCACGAGACCTCCGTGCCTGACACGTCCCCAAACCGTTGATGGATTTGCTCACAGTGTTCCTTGTATATCTGAATAAGTTGGTCCTCATATAGATAATCGAAGGGATCGCCCATGTTCTGCTCCGCCTCGCCGCCTGGTGGGAGGGGATTGTCCATATACCATTTCACCGTCAATTCCAGAGCCTTCTCCACGGGCACAATGTCCCGGTATCCGAGCTGTTCTTTAATCTTGGTGATGTCCTGTACGCAGTGATACCTAAACAAGACCTGGGTGGGCGCGGCACGAAAACCTGGAGGTAGCAGGCTGAAGGGCATGTCTATCAGTTCAAATTCATGGTTCATTATCTGGCACAGGAGCCCTATCCACTCGCGGTTGTAGAGTACCCTGTCATCTGATATGTTGTACGTCTGGCCAGCGGATGCCGTGGGATTATCAACAGCCAGCATGATGCCATGGGCTATGTTATGTGCGAACCCGCGGGACAAAAGGACCATCCCGCCGCCGGGGACAATCACCTGTTTTCTTCCATCTCGCACCCGCCTTATGATGGTCCACTCCGGGGGGCCAATATGGCGAGGGCCGTAGACTATGGGATAGCGAAAATGGGTGGCATTATAATGGCCGTCCTTATGCGCCTGCATCACGACTTGTTCCGAGTCTCTTACCTGATTGGAGAACTGGTCCACTCCGGGTGCCTTTGACAGCGGATGATCTTCTTCGAGGGGTACAGGTGTTGCCTCCATGTGTTCCCACGGATTGGCCTCTGTAATTCTCATCCACCCCTTATATACGGCTAGCGCTCCGCCAACCGAGATGAGACGAGGGGTCCGCCCTACGAGAGTTTCAGCTACAAGTCTCAGCCTTCCGTAAACTGCAACTACCAGGTCGAAGCTTTTCCCCTCCAGAGCCTGTTGCAGGTTTTCCCGCCAGTGAGGATCAGCGTGGATGTGCTCTAATTCGGAATGAAGACCACTCTCGTGTACCCCTCGATGAAGAATAGTTACCTCGTAGCCCCTGTCGAGAAGGCCATCGATTATAAGGGGGCCTGTGGCCCCCGCTCCACCTACTACCAGTGCTTTCACCATTGACCTCCGTTGTTTGCCGCCTGTGCGGCACTAATGCGACGACCAGTAGGCATGTACCCTCTCCAGCTCCTGAAGCCAGAAAACCCGTTTGTCTTCATACGAGTCCCCCTGAAACTTGCCCAGCCTTTGGGCGCCCCTAAAATAGCCCTCTCCCGGGACATGGGTATCTTTCCTCACTACCACTGATCCCAGCATGGGACGCCCCTCCTTGGCCTCGCTCCGGCAGACCTCGGCCAGGAGGCAACCCATCTCCCTTCGCCCTCGCCCGCTATTCAAGTTCACACCTGCCAACGGAGCTACCTCACCGTAACAGATCAGGCCCCCGGATCGTGCCACCTGTTTGAGGGCCTCATAAACAGCTTGATGCATCCAAATCCCCTTGCCCTCAGCTAGTTCCTGCCCAATGTGCCCCGCGAACAGAGATCAAATCTAACCTTCCACCCATGCACGGTTTACTGCCAACCTCCAGATTAGCCTCTACCCAGAGGAGCTCCCAATTGCCCTGCCAGCGTTTTAGCGTTGCTCACGGCGAAGGCCTCGGTATCGTTGTTGAAGTAGATGTAGACTGAGCTCAAGCCCTGCCCCAGTTGGCCAATCCTCCTGGCCCACTCCTCAAGCTCGGCATCGGAGTAGCAACTCTCGTACATAGCCGAACTGCCATGGAAGCGGATGTAAGCGAAGTCGGCAGTGGCTACAACGGGGGTGGTAAGCCTTGGCATGTCGTAGATGCAGAACCCAATGTCATGCTTCCTCAAGAGAGCAAAGACCCCTTCGTCAAACCAGGACTCATGGCGAAACTCGAAGACATGGCTCAGGTCAGTCGGCAGCAACCGAAGGAAAGACTCCAGCAAAGCTTCATTGCGGGGCATGCTGGGGGGAAGTTGGTAAAGCAGCGGGCCGAGCTTCTCTCCCAGTATCCGTGCCCGAGACAGGAAGGTCTCCAGGGCAGCCTCCACATTCCTCAGCTTCTTGAAATGGGTGATGAGGCGGCTTACCTTAACAGCATAAACAAAGCCCGGAGACATGCGCTCCCGCCAGCCAGCAAAGGCCTTCTCCGAAGGAAGCTGGTAAAAGCTGTTGTTAAGCTCCACGGTTGAGAAGTGCTGGCTGTAGAATTCGAGCCACTTTGCCTGGGCCAGCCCCTGAGGATAAAATGCACCCCGCCAGTGTTTGTAAGCCCAGCCTGATGTTCCTATGTAAAGGCTCATTCTACAGAATCCTTGGTCTTACCGCGATCTGCCAGGTATCAACCCCCTGCCCCCCATCAGGCTAGCACAGGTTTGAGTCGACGTCAAAACTTCGGCCACCTTCTCGACATATGGATTCCTTCTAGCCTCAAGAAAGCGTTACACTAATCACCTGGACGAACACGCTTCTTTGACTCGCCCCAGTACCAAAAACTATACTAGAGCTTGGTTGCATAAGTTCGCGTAACTATTCATGTCATTCCCGCACAAGCTCGTAGACTCGCCTAGGGAGAGGGAAATCCAGGGATGTGTGTAGGCTACCCAGCATGGATTCCTGCTTCCGCAGGAATGACAACCTAGCGAGTACTGGCTCCTTTAGTGGTTTAGCGGAGCACCCGCCTATGATAAGGGCCGCAATGGCTGATTTGAGGTAGCTGTGCAGCAGTTGACAGAACAGTTGGTCTCCTGGATCAGAGAGCAAGTAACAGGGGCGAATGCTCGTGGGGCTGTGGTAGGAATGAGCGGCGGGCTTGACTCCTCCGTAGTCGCTGTGTTATGTAAACTAGCCTTCCCGGAGAGTACCCTCGGTTTGCTCCTGCCATGCTACAGCATTCAGACAGACATCGACCATGCCCGCGCCGTGGCCAACAAATTTCAAATCCCTACCCGGCTAATTAGCCTCGACGGTACATTTGACTCTCTGCTAGGCCTTTTGCCCGGCGGTGAGTTCGACCCCACCACCAGAGCCAACGCTGAAGCAAACCTGAAACCCAGACTGAGAATGGCGACCCTATACTATTTTGCCAACCGATTAGACTATCTGGTAGCCGGCTGCAGCAATAGATGTGAATTAGAGGTGGGTTATTTTACCAAGTACGGAGACGGCGCAGCCGACAT
>JAUWXW010000205.1 GCA_030616195.1 Chloroflexota bacterium
CACCCGCTCACGCTCCGCTGCGCGGCCCCCCGCCCCCCGCACCCGCGCACCCCTCCCTCAGCGCCCGGCGGGTGGGTGCCGCCGAGCGAACCCCACCGCTTCAGATCCCCCCCGCGTTGGTGGGTTCCGTTTCACTGCACCCACCCTACACCCACTTAGGAATCCTCCGGAGGGTTGACAGGCGGCATAGGGTTATATAAGCTTAAGACGCCTACGGATGGAACATTCGCATACGAGTATTGTGACCCCACTTCGCCCACCGGGTTGCCTGGTAGCAGACCGTAAGAAGGATTCCTTCTTGTAGGGGAGAAAAGGGGGAGGGCACAGATGCCCAGGAAACAGTCAACCGCTCAACGTGCAGCTTCAGGTATAAGCTTGCAGGAGTTAGTCAACTGCCTGGAAGACGAGCTTCTCGTCATAGACAGGGAATATCGTGTGAAGCTCGCCAACTCGGCTGTGCTGCAGAGGTTGCCTGAAACGGTGGGAACACCATTGGGCAGACACTGCTATGAAGTCTTCGAGGCGAGACAGAACCCCTGCAGTGTCCCCTTATGGGTGTGCCCTCTGGCCAAAGTTCTGCAAAGCGGTAGCCCAGCAGTGATTGTTCACCCCAAGAATTCGCCAGACACGGATGCTACGTCCGCTCGGTATGTCAAAATCTCCATGCATCCACTCAAAGACGAGCGTGGCAATATACATGCGGTGGCTGAGCTAAGAAGAGACGTTACCGCCGAAAGGGAACTGGAGAGCCAGATCCTGAGGCATCATCATCACCTTTATGCCTTGAATCTCATCTCAGGTGCGGTGAGTGCATTATGGGACCTAGACACAATCCTAAATCTATCTCTAGGTGCTGCGCTGGAGATCGTCGATGGTGAAATAGGGGGAATACTGCTTCTTGATTCACACAACCGAAAGTTGAGCTACCGGGTGTACCGTGGTCTGTCCGCCAAATATGCTGAGAAGGTGCGGATGAAAATAGGCGAAGGGGTAGCAGGAAGAGTGGCCCAGACGGGGGAGCCTATTCTGCTGGAAGATGTCTCTAAGGATCCGCGTATTGTTCACCGCGACCTGGTGAGCACAGAGGGCCTCAAGGGTTTTGCCAGTGTTCCGTTGAAAACGAAGGATAGGGTCGTAGGTGTAATGAACATAGCTAGCCATATGCCAGGCCAGTTTACTGGAGACGATTTATACCTCCTGAACTCGATTGGCTATCAGATCGGTACTGCAATTGAGCAAACGAGGTTATATGACCGCCTGGCGATGGCAGGAGAAAGGTACCAAGCACTTCTTCGACATGCCCTGACGGCTCAAGAGGAGGAGCGGAAGAGAATTGCTCGAGAGCTACACGACGAGACCAGCCAGTCGCTGACCAGCCTGGCCCTCAGCCTGCAGGCGACCATAGGGATGGCGGAAATGCGAGGCATTGAAGACGGCGATCTTATGGAGAGACTTAGAAAGACGCACGCCAATGCAGTTCATGCTGGCAACGAGATAGTAAAGCTGATGAAGGAGTTACGTCCCACCTTGTTGGATGAGCTGGGAATGCCTACTGCCATCCGCCGTTATGCCAAGGATACCCTCGAAGCCCAGGGCATTAACATATCGACTGAAGTAATAGGGGTGGAAGAGCGCTACCAGCCCGAAGTCGAGGTGTCGCTCTTCCGCATTGCCCAGGGGGTAATAGGCAACATAGTGGAGCACTCAGAAGCGAAAAATGCCTCCATAAAGCTGGAATGTGATGCCAATGCATGTGTGCTACGCATTGAAGATGATGGCAAGGGTTTTGATGTCAAAAGACTCACCCGAGTTGACCCCAGCGGTCGGGGTGCTGGCTTGTTCACCATGAAGGAGAGGGTAAAGTTGGCGGGTGGCTCCTGCCGCATTGATTCACGGCCAGGGCAAGGAACGAAGGTTACGGTGAAGATTCCTGTGGCAAGGGAAGTGGCGTATGAAGAAGATAAGAGTGCTGATAGCCGATGATCATACCCTAGTGCGAGACGGGATTCGCGCCCTGCTGGCGCTGGCTGCGGACATTGAGGTGGTTGGTGAAGCGGCGAACGGGAAGGAAGCCTTGGAGAAAACGAGGCAGCTTGTGCCGGATGTGGTGCTTATGGACCTGACGATGCCTATCATGGGTGGACTGGAGGCGACACGCAGAATACGCAAGGAATTTGCCGGAACGAAGGTGATAGCACTGACCCAATATGATGACAGTGAATATGTCATTCCTGTTATCGAGGCGGGGGCCCGTGGCTTCATTTCTAAGATGGCGGCATTTTCGGAGCTTGCTTCGGCTATTCAGGCCGTCTATAATGGCGATTCCTATCTATCTCCCTCTGCGGCAGCGGCTCTTGTTGAAGAATGTCAACAGAAGAACACTGTGGAAGGAGAAAAAGACACCTACCAGCAGTTGACAGATAGAGAAAGAGACGTGCTTAAGCTGGTTGTCGAGGGATACACCGCTCGGCAAATAGCGGATATGTTGGTAGTCAGCCCCAAGACGGTGGAGTGGTACAAAACCAGCTTGATGAGCAAGCTGAACATTCATAACAGGATGGATCTAATCAGATTTGCCATACGCAAGGGCATTATAAGTCTGTGACGGCGTAAACACCCCCCTCCTTCTCCCCCAAGGGCCGTCTAATTCTGAAAGGCCTCCATTTTAGCTTCGACTTTTGGGCTTTTCAGCCCACGAATTCAGATGTCATTGTGCAGAGCATGGCGACGGACCGAAGTCTGCAGATATCGATCAGGATTGGCATTCCCGAATCGTCATCACTCCGTCAGACCTAGAACAACTAACCCAGGGTTTTCCACTTCAGGGCCTGGATAAACGCGCTCCAGCCCACCCTCGGACTGGAAATCGCCTGTGAGGCTGCGTAACCAAAGAGAATTCATGCGCTCTCCCTGGCGCCATGCCAGGTAGTTTTCCACGCCTATACCATGAATAGCTATAACGGGTTCGATTTCCAGTTCCACTCTTGAGAAAACGAGGTAGTCAGCCCCGTATATCTGCATAACCTCAGCCGCCTTTTCGGGGTCGTCAGTGCAGTAGGCCAACCCTATATTGTCATCCGTCCATTGGGTATGACCAAGCCAACCTCCATCGACCACAGGTTTACGTTCGGCTACATCCAATATCCAGTAACCAAAGTCCCACCACGACATGACAACTGCATCCTCCGCCGTGTTGTCTCTGAGATAGACAAGACCGCCCTGCCAGTCCTGGTTAGCCGCAACTCTCTGTTCGGATCCAAGATTATACGAGCGAACGGAGAGCCCAATCATGATCAGCACAACAAGTACTGCCACAATTTGTTGAATCCTACGCTCAAGCCGACGGCTGTACCGAAAGTCCCACAGACTGGCCACCGTCATGGCACCAATTATGGCAACAGCTGGAGCGGCATAAAGGAT
The DNA here is from genome assembly GCA_030616195.1 of Chloroflexota bacterium. Next base: position 3,421 of record JAUWXW010000205.1, read on the forward strand.
AATCCGCCTGGCAAACAGACTCAGGATGAATAGGGCCAGAAGCCAACTCAAAACAAAAATATCTCCTTCCCGGCGCCTCATGACAGCAAGAAAGATCCCGATCGGTGCCAGAAAGAGGAAGACCTCGTAGAGCCGCAAATCGCCAAGGCCTATACCTTGTAGCTCGGCGATCTCCCCTCTGCTTGGAGAAAGTAGATTTCCAATGACGTCGAAGGTTTCGGATGTAACGCCCAGGTTTATCAGGGCCACCAGGATATTCAAGGAGATTATGAGTACAAAGGGCTGCCACTTTGATTCCCTTATAGCATTTCTAATCCTGGCGAATAATTGCTGGGAGAATGTTTGATAGCCAAACGCCCGAGCAGGCTCCTCATGCCCCAGGAGGGACTTAACCAGGAACTCGGCCGCAAAGTAAGCTATTATGATTGCCAGCAGCAGTCCAGGGCCCACCCATGACCATTCGAAGTAAAGCAATAACTCAATACCGAGTACCACCAGTGCCGCTA
>JAUWXW010000117.1 GCA_030616195.1 Chloroflexota bacterium
TTTGCTCCAGGTCAGGCAGAAAGTCACTTTCCTCAGTCAAAGGCATGTAATAGGGCTCACCACCAGCAAGCATGGTGCTGACAGAATAGACAGGGTAGGCTGGGTCAGGAACAAGAGCGATGTCCCCAGGATCAACGAAACAAAAGGCAGCATGCCCAATCCCCTCCTTGGAGCCGATAAGGGGCAATACCTCCGTATCGGGATCAAGGACTACTGCAAAGCGCTGCCCATACCACTCAGCGATAGCCTGTCGAAACTCCGCTAGTCCATAGGTCTCGGGGTACCTGTGGTTGGCCGGATCTCTGGCTGCCTGGCACAGTCGCTGGATAATATGGTCGGGTGTAGGGATATCAGGGTCGCCTATGGCAAAGCTAATAACCTTCTCTCCTCCAGCCTTCTTCTCAGCGATCTTCTGAGAAATCTCTACAAACAGATAGGGCGGCAGTCCTTCAACGCGTTTGGAGACTCTCATCATCCCTCCAGCAATAAATGTTGATCCGGCCATTCACCGGTGAATACCAGCTCAGCCGTCCCGCTAAGATAGACCTCCCCTTCTCCGTCCCACATCACGTTTAACCGACCTCCCGGTAGTACCACGTCAACCTGACTACCTACATAACCATGCAACTGTGCTGCAACAGCCACAGCACAGGCACCACTGCCACAGGAAAGGGTCTCCCCTGCCCCCCTCTCCCACACCCGGGCTATTATCTCGCCGCGGGACACAACCCTGGCTATTTCAAAGTTCAAACGTTGCGGAAAGAGCTCGTGATGCTGCATGATGGGGCCCAACTCTGATAAGGGGAAATCAGCCAGGTCCTGGACAAAGCACACCCCGTGAGGATTTCCCATAGAAACAAAGGTCAATAGCAACTCTCGACCCCCTGCATTGACAGGATAGTCGACGACAGGTATTATGTCAACTGCCGCCACTATCGGGATCTCCTCAGGACGGAACATAGGCGTCCCCATATCCACCTGAAATCGACCATCAGAGTGTGGTTTGATCCTTTTGACACCAGCAGTCGTTTCAACGGTTAGCTCTTCATCCGCCTCGGCCAGACCACAGTCAATAACATATCTGGCCAAGCACCTCAAGCCATTGCCACAGACCTCAGCTTCCGAGCCGTCGGAGTTGAATATCCGCATACGGAAATCGGCCAACCTTGATTCCAACAGCAGTATCAGACCATCACCGCCAACACCAAAGCGACGCTGACACATGCTCCTGGCCAGCTTCTCCCAATTCCGCTCTAGGTTTGAGGCGTCTATCAATATAAAATCATTTCCTGTAGCTTGTAGCTTGGCGAAGTTCATATCGTACCTCAGCCCACCAGTGTACGAACCGATTGTAGCAGGAGCATACTGGACAGGCAAGTGAACCGGGTACACACAGAATCAGCTGAGTATACCCGTTACCTAAAGGAAATAAGGGGAAATGCTTAAACAAGGACAATACGGAATGAATAAACAATGCATAAACATCAATGTCCCTGGCCTAAACGTTTTGTAAAAGAACTGATTTACTTCAGCTGCCCGAACACCATTTAATGATGCGCACAAACCCCTTGACAAAGCGCAAGAGTAGTGTTAAACCTACTGTATAACATAGCCGGAGGACAACAATATGAAAGCTGAACTACCGACCAAAGACATCCTGGACTTTGCCAATGAGAAGCTAGTGGAGAAATCTCTCCAACCAGTCACGCGGCGGACTCTCGACTACTGGATATCTATCGGGCTAATAGATCATCCCAAGAGGAAAGGCAAGGCGGGCCGCGGCCTCTTCCCGGACTCTGCTAAGCTTCGTGTGGTATGCATCAGAGAATTGCAGGAACGTTTCAATTTCACGCTGGCTGACATCCGTGCCTTGGTGACCAATGAGTCCGGATTAGAAGGCGTCCTCAACCTGATGACCGAAGTCGAGGAGACCTACGGGCGCCCTGTGGTACCCTATGCTCGCCCATATGCCTGTTCTCACCGTGTCGGTGGTACTGAGGTCAGAGACGAGGCCGCCGACTTCTACATCGCTCACCGCGTAGCAGAGGGAGATGAAGAGCTTGGCATAGATGAGGTAACCGCGCTGGTGGGAATAGATAGCCAATCAGTCTTGGATATGGCCCGCAGCCATGAGTTACCCTGTCACGGCAACCTGCGGCTGAGATTTCTCAGAAGTGAAATCGGCGAGTGGAGAACGAAGAGTTCTTCTCCTGGCCCTACTGTGTTTACCGACGTCATGAAACAACTAATCGACCTCACTAATGAGCTGCGCCGCATCGACAGCCTCGACAGCGTTCCTGAGAAGTCCCGCGAATGGCTGACGTATTGGATTGACGCAGTGGATGGCGAGTTATGGCGGCTCAGACGTCTTTGTCATGAAGCGGGAATGAGGGAGAAGAACATGAGTTCGGAACTGAAAACATAGTCATGGCTATAGCTTGCAATTGCGGGGGCATGATTCAGCGAAGGGCATCCTTAGTTGCTTTTGCCTAGCTGTGACCTTAGATAGACCTCCATAAACTCGTCCAGGTCTCCATCCAAAACCGCAGTAGTGTTGCCGGTTTCGTGGTCAGTGCGGTGGTCCTTCACCATCCTATAGGGATGGAGGACATAGCTTCGGATCTGGTTGCCCCAACCGGCGCTGACGTGCTGGCCTTTAATCTTGGCCCTTTCCTCGGCTTCCTTAGCTCGCTCTAGATCCAGGAGCCGAGCCTGGAGGACTTTGAGGGCTACCTCCTTATTCTGGTATTGTGAACGCTGGCTCTGGCAAGAAGCCGTCAGACCGGTAGGAACATGGGTAATGCGAACCGCGGAACTGGTTTTCTGCATGTGCTGCCCACCTGGGCCACTAGACCTGAAAGCTTCTATCTTCAGGTCGTCGGGATTGATGCTTACCTCCACAGCCTGGCCCACTTCAGGTAGAACCTCCACCAGTGCAAAAGAGGTGTGTCGCGCATGGTCAGCATCAAAGGGCGAAAGGCGGACAAGCCGGTGTACACCGTGTTCCGACCTGAGGTAGCCGTAGGCATAATTCCCCTTGACCTCCAGCATAGCACTCTTTATGCCTGCCTCTTCCCCAGGGGATGTGTCCCATAACTCGGCACGATAACCTCGCTTCTCCGCCCACCTCATATACATTCTGAGCAGCATCTCTGCCCAGTCCTGCGACTCGGTACCCCCGGCACCCGCATGAACAGCCAGAATCGCATCCGTCTTGTCATATTCGCCACTGAGAAGTAGTTGAAAATCAAGCCTATCCAGTTGGGAAGAGACCTGGTCAATTTCAGAGCGGATCTCCTGCTCTAAGGATACATCCCCCTCCTGAACGGAAAGGTCGACCAGCTCGGCTAGTTCGTTGACTTTCTGCTCTAGCTTCTGCCAGCTTTGTGTTTCCTCTTTCAGGGCACTGAGCTGACGCATGACCTTATTGGCACTGGTTGGGTCTTGCCAAAACTCGGGCTGGCTAGATTTCTTCTCTAGCTCGGCAATCCGTTTTTCCTTGCTAGAGATGTCAAAGATGCACCATCATAGCAGAGATTCGGTTTCTTAGATCCTCCAGCTTTTCCTTCTCACTTTGCATTTCCGATCCACCTCACTTCAAATAGGTAACAACCAGGTTTCTAGAAGAGCTTGCCTTGCTCTGCCGCTGGCTCCTTGCTTGGCAGACGTCCGGAGGCGGCCAGATGAGCCAGGCGACTTGGCTCGGGCAGACGATAGCCCCGACAGCACTTCATTACCCATGACAGGGCCGAGGACAGGTCCACCTTGTGTCCAATGGAGATATAAACTGGCTTCACCCCTGCTCTGGTACGCAGTGCCGCGCCAATAACCTCCCCATTGTCTCTTATCTCGGCAAAGCTGCCTGGAGTTTCCCCTACCGTCTCATGTGTTCCGCAAAGGATAGACTTAGCGCAGCCAACGGTAGGTGTATCCAGCAGCAGTCCGAGATGAGAAGCAAGACCGAACCGCCTCGGGTGCGCAATTCCCTGGCCATCTACCACGACTAAATCCGGAGTCGTGGTTAGCCGTTCACAGGCGGCAAGAATTAAGGGCGCTTCGCGAAAGGACAGAAGGCCGGGCACGTAAGGAAAGTCGAGTCTTTGCTCTGTCACTTTTATCTCTACTGCTGCCATATCAGGATAGGACAGGACTACTACAGCCCCAACGGCCGTCCCGCGGCTGCCCTGGGCAGAGATATCCACCCCGGCAACAAACTTCGGCAGGGCGAGTTCCTCGCTGCTGGAGACCAGACCCGCCAGTCTTCTCTGTATGGCTAGCGCTTCTGATGGGGAAACGTGCCATGGATGTAGCTGCTTGACCTGCACCGCTTGATTATAGTCACTGGGCGGTATTCTAGCAACCGGGAGGGGCCGAGGCTTTATGGTCTCTATGTTACGTCAACAAGCAGTAGGCTCGCAGGATAAACAGTCGTGGCGGGAGTTCTTGTACCATGAGGGGTAAGGTTGCCATACCCTTCTCTTAGTCGCGTGGACTACGTGCCATCGTTTCGGATGAACCTGAAGTCTCCGAAGGTCTCCTGAGGTCGCCAGAGGGTCGCCTAAGGCGACACCGACCCTGGCGGCCGACTCGCCGTGGCGAGGTCCATCCCTACATTGAAAGAGTATCGTCGGTTTGCCCAAAGCAAGGCGCTGCAAAATGCACACCCCTCGAAACCGCTTCCGGATGCTTCTCACTGTGTAGGGAACGACCTTTAGGTCGTTCCGCCGCTGCTGACAGCCACTAAACAATTATGGCAACTTCAGCTCTAATTGGCCTTCTTTGGCCGGTTTGGAGGGGTGGAAATACTTGACGTTCTCGCCCCATAACTTCAGCCATCGCTCTTGCTGTTCCTCGGTCCAGTTGCTGCTGATCTGTAATAGGTCCGCGAGTAATACCCTTAGACTGAGATGCAAGTCGTATTCCAGCCTCATATGCTGAGTCGGCTTATCTGGAGGTAGCTCCTCTTCAGTCAGCCGTCGCCTGGTAAGTCGAGTCCGCTTCTTGGCTTCATTTGTCCTCTTCGCGGTCCTGGTTTTCTTCGTTATGTGGGGCGATAGTGCAACGTCACAATACTCGGTGGCATGAATGAAGAATGCTAGCGCCTTGCGCAGGGTTTCGCCACTGATAGAGTAGGTGCGAAAACCTTCTTCCAATTGCCCCGGGGTTGCCTTTTCCAAATCAAGGCCCTGAACTGCACCCGCATAGCATTTCAACAACTGGTCACGAATAATTGCCTTACGTTCATCTGGTTTTTTCGCCATCTCTTGCAGTTTGGGCTGCGGTCGATTACTGTCATCAATTAGGCCCAGAAAACGCAGAGTGCTCATAAGCTGGGGCCCAGTTGCACCTGATAGTCTTTCACCCCAGAAGCTCCGATCAAGCCTGTCTGGTATAACGATCTCATGTAGCCATTCCAGGAAGTTCAAGAAGGTGCGGAAAGACACATAAGGGGGTTTGGCCGATCTACCGTTTTGTGCCATGAGTCTATCTCCCCTTTTTGGTATCAGTCTCCCAGTGGTATCATAGCATACCATACCATAGGCCATACCGGTAGCGCCATCCGTAGGGCAAGAGCACCGAGGAATATCTAACACTGCATGGCTGATTCGCCATCTTCTACCATGATCTTACCCTCTCTTCTTATGGCATCACTTTGTCAATGGCATTATACCATACCACATGCCACAATGGTGATACCAGCATGGGACAAAACTTTGGGCATGGGTTTTGGCTTCGGTATACTTTAGGTACTGCGAAATCCTCTGTTGAACAAACTATAAATGCTTAGCGAGGTGGTCACAATGGTAATAGAGACGAAAGAAAACGATATGACCCAGTTTTTACAGGATCATGCAGACACAGGGCTGAAACTTGATCTACTGCGCTTCTGGAGGAAATACCCTTACGCCAGATTCACCTGCGGTATTATAGCTCGTGCT
>JAUWXW010000228.1 GCA_030616195.1 Chloroflexota bacterium
TGATTTCGCGGCCGTCAGCCTCGTTAAAGCACTTTGTTACATAATCCGGGCTTGATACAATCTCCGTGTCGCCGTAGCAATCGAGTCCCACTCGGCATTTCCTGGCGAGGTGAATAACATCCAAAGTCCCCTTTTCGTGCATATACCGGCCGAGGAACAGGTATCGGTTGCCCCTTTCCACGCTTGGGTCAGCTTTATAGAAGGAGAGGTCGATCCCGTGATGAACCATGCGGCACATGGTGCTCCAGCGACCGCTGATGAGGTTGGCCTCGGCGTTGGAAAAGGCTAGTATGCACGGTTTTTGTATCGGCGGCGGCGACCCCAGCCAGTTGGGGTCCCCGTGCCAGCAATGGATGATGGGTAGTTGCTTATCGCTTTCCATCTGCGAAAGGACAGAGAACCAGAGCCAGGTCTGATCCTCAATTGCGTCAAACTCGCCGCTCTCAAGCCTGTTCTTGTATTTGAGGTAACAGGCGTCTTCCGGCTCGCGCAGGCCGACGCTGATCAGCTCAATCCCTTCGGGAAGCTGGCTGTTCCCTGGGGCGACCACAGTGACTTGGTGCCCAGCTTTCTGAAACTCGCAGGCCCAGGTATAGATAAGATTTTCTAAACCCGAGTAGCCTGGGGGAGGCAGCGGGTAGACGCTGGTCGAAACGAGCAAAATTTTCATTGGTTTCCCCCTTGATAAAATTTATTTTACCATTATGCCAAGTGACAGGCTATCAGGGCAAAGCCGCCCAGATATTGCAGGGTGGCATAAGCTCCCTCCTTCAACATCGTCATGAGCTCATCCGCCTTTTCCTCATCCAAGAGCCAGCGGTGTTTGAAGCAGCAGGCGTCCGGCTCGTCCTGCCAGCCGTCAGGTACGGTAACCAGCACGCGCTGCCTTGCCACCCTCTTCGCCTCGGACACCGCCCTCTCGACATCTTCCCAGGGCAGGTGTTCAAGGCAATCGGCCAAAAGCACGGTATCGACATAGGCATTGGGGAATGGCAATGCCCTGATGTCGGCGACCACAAATTCTTTCCCCGGATTCAGTATTCTGGCTAGCGCGACGTTATTTTCGTTCCAGTCGACACCTATATGCCCACCGCAGTACGCGAGGACATAGCCGTAATTGCACCCCAATTCCATTACCATCCCCAGGCAATGCTTCTTTAGCCATTTCAGACGATATTGCTGGTGGGGCTTAAACCAAGTTGAAAGATGAGTGGGTCCTTCCGAGCCACCCTCCTCTGAAAACCACTTCAAGTACCGGTCAAGCTGCTGTCGCTGCCTCTTTGCTTCCTCAACTCCTTGCATGACCCCTCCACTCCCCCGACCAGAGGAGCTGGTGTAGTTCCTCGTAACGGCGATTCAATTTCTCTATACACAGTTGGCAGATGCCAACATACTCGAAATCATGGATAGCATCACGGTAGGTGATAGTTGTACTGTGCGGAAAATTCCAAAACTGCTGAAAGTCTGAGTCAATCCAAGCCACATCGTACTTCTCCGGGTTTGCCGAGACAGCACACCCCGGGTACGGAGTGAAGCGGGAGAGAATTATCTTGCTCGGCTGTGCCTTCTCCAGAAAGTCCCTTGTCAAATCTACTATTTCATCGGTCTCCCCCGGCAAGCCGGCCATGAAAAATGCCTTTGAGTTAATTCCACTATCTTCGGCAACTCTTATCGCTTTAATGTGTTGCTCAATGGTTTCTTTCTTGTTCACTATGTCAAGAACTCTCTGGTCAGCGCTCTCCACGCCAAATCCGACTTCGTTACAACCAGCCAGCCTCATAGCCCGAGCCATCTCTCTATCAAAGAGGTCAGACCTGGTATGGCACCGCCAGTGTATCTTTAGTGGTTCCAGTAGATGGCATATCTCAAAGACTCTCTCTGGCTTCAAAGTAAAGCTGTCATCCTCAAAGCGGAAGTGGTGGCAGTCCCACCTATCTATTATCTCCTTAATCTCTTCAACGACATTTTCCGCAGGGCGGAAGCGCACCGGATGGGGCTTTTCTTGGCAGAAGGCACAAGAGAAGGGACAGCCCCTCGAGGTAATGATAGAGGTAGCCTTGGGTCCCCTGCCGTATCCTGCGCCCTCAAAAAGGGTCTCCGAGAAGCTGAAGGGATGCCGTGTTGGAAAGGGCAGGCTGTCCAACTCGGCCACAGGTTCAGCATAGAGCACCAGCGGACCAGGGTATTCGCCGCTCACGATTCGCTCAATGATTTGCTCAGCCTCGCCCACCACCACCAAGTCGAAGTATCCCAAGCAGTCGTCAGGGAGGTATGTCGCGTGGGCACCCCCAATGACTGTTAAGGTCTTGGGGTTTCTCTTCTTCACCAGCCTAGCAATTTGCTTTGCTGCTGTTATCTCCCCGGTGGTGGCGGTTATCCCCACAATGGGGGCATCTGGAATGAGCTTGATATCAATCTCCTTGTCCCGCAGGTCAGCGACAGCCACCTTGCTGCCGGCTTTCAGCAGTATGGCCTCGAGGTAGGCCAGTCCCAGCGGCCACCTTGTGGCCGGGTCGGACAGCATCGGGTTTGGAGGCTGCACGAGGCAAATGTCCATTATTTGAGAACCCCGCTTTCCATGACTGCCTGCCTAACAGGAGTCTCAGACAATTCGTCCACCGACTCCACCCATTTGTATTCGATATGCTCTTCGTTCAGTTTTATCTCTTCATCATTAACAGGGGTTACAAGATAGGCGGTCGCTGTGTAGTGCTGTTGAGGAAGGATGGAGTCAAAGGTTCCAATCTGCCTCTCTATCTTTACTTCTATCCCCAGTTCCTCTTTGGCTTCCCTCAACACCGTTTCGCCAAGAGTCTCGCCCAAATTGACCCTGCCTCCAGGCAAGCACCACTCGCCCTTTCTAGGCTCAATATTTCTTCGGCAAATGAGCACCTTCCCCTCTTGGTGGACCACTATCAGCACGGTGGCTATCGGCACCAGGGATTGTATTTCCCTGTATTTCGTTTCGGGGATCAGGTTCTTGTCTTCCATTTTGCACTACTCTACTTTCTTATGATGATGATAGGGCCAGTAGATACCTGCCTTGTTAGGGTGCCCCACCTTTCCCCAAAGGCCACTGCCTCAAGTACGGTAAGAATCCTGTCCACGGTCGCCTCGAAGCTCCATCTCTTGACCGCCTTTTTCTTAATCAAACTCTTGTTGAGAGTGTCCACCTTCATCATCAACTGTTTGAACTCATCCCTGTCGCTGGCGAGGAAGCCGGTCACTCCGTCCTCAAGTACCTCGGGAAAGGCGCCGGCATTGTAGGTAACCGTCGGGCAGCCACACAATAGGGCATCCACAATCTTGTGCGAGTGCGCCTCCCCTGTCCCTGGGGGATAATTCAACGGGTATATCAGAGCCCTTGCCTCCTCAAGGAAGGCCGTCTTGGCGGCGTCGTCTGCCTGACCGTAGTGGATGATTTCCCCT
>JAUWXW010000142.1 GCA_030616195.1 Chloroflexota bacterium
CAGGAGCTGTTCCTCTGTAGCATCCTCGGGGTACACTATTGTCTCTGAATAGATTCCCAGTTCCTCACTGGCTTTGGTCTTGCCGGATACATAGGACACCGAGGCCGGATCCTCCCCGACTCGCACTATGACCAGCCCGGGGGTTATCCCCGTCTTTGTCTTGAGTTTTGTTACCTGTTCCTTTAACTCGGCACGGATCTCTTCGGCAACTTTAGTACCACTTATTATCTCTGCCGCCATCTTGTATCACCTCCTTCTATGTTTTTGCCGAGATAAGAATTTAGAGCTTGCTTTGCAAATAACCAGCAGCGCTCCGTTTCTGTTTTGTGGCGCAAAAAAATCAACGGCCTTCCCTCATGCATGCTCGCGGGGCGAAGGCCGGTTATTGTCCACGGTATTCAGGGTATGGCTAACCGAGAAAGAGTGAATCAATCGATGGGCGGAAAGGAGGCAGAAAATGTAAATAGGAAAGCCAGGACAGCAACTAGTAGCGCGCCTAAAGACTACGTGCACTGCGTCTTTTCCTCAGACCATGTCGAATTATATCATCGCTAACATAAGCTATGCAAGCTTGTGGCAAAGTGGGAGGAGCTGTGGGGCTGCAGGCAGCGCGTGGCGACGAGCCATGCTGATTGCCGTGTCGTCAGTTGGGCCTCGCAGGGCGTGTAGCTACCTGATTCATGAGGCAGGGCGCAGCCCGACAAATGGGGCAACTACGGCTTGGGTTAGACAGGGGAGTGCAAGCGCCCTATAATAGTCCCGTCGCTGATGGACACAGAGTCGAGTCTCATACCGAACGGTACGGTTACCTCACCACAGGGCTTCCTTGCCGGTGCCAGCTATGCCGGGATAAAGACGCAGGGCGACGGCACACTCGATTTAGGCCTGTTGTGCTCAGAGGTTCCCTGTGTTGCGGCGGGCGTCTTTACCACCAACAAGGTCAAAGCCGCTCCGGTGGTTCTGTGTCAACAGAGGTTGGCCGGCGGAACGGCCCGGGCCATAGTGGTCAATTCAGGTTGCGCCAATGCTTGCACCGGGGAGCAAGGGATAGCGGATTCCAATACCATGGCGGAGTTGACCGCCAGGAAGCTGGGAGTACCGTCGGAGGAGATCCTGGTGGCCAGCACAGGTGTGATTGGTGTGCCTTTGCCTATGGAGCGTATCCGAAATGGCATTGAGGAGATTGTTCTCTCTGGTGAGGGAGGTCATCAACTGGCAAGGGCAATTATGACCACTGATACCTTGCCCAAGGAAATAGCCGTAAGCGTCAGGCTTGGCGAGAAGCGGGTTACCATTGGTGGTATTGCCAAGGGGGTGGGGATGATTTACCCTGACATGGCCACTTTGCTCTGTTTTCTTACCACTGATGCTGCCCTGGATGCCAGCCTGGCTCGAACGGCCCTGCGAAAGGCGGTAGATGAGTCCTTTAATATGATTGCCATTGATAGCGATACCAGCACCAATGATACGGTGCTGCTGCTTGCCAGTGGTCTTGCTGGCAACAAGCTGCTGCAAGCTGGCTCGGCTGAAGCGGAGGTATTTCAGGATGCTCTTCGTGAGGTCTGCATTTATTTGGCCAAGTGCCTTGCTCGGGATGGGGAAGGGGCGACCAAGCTTATCGAGGTTAGAGTTGAAGGTGCACTTACTCTGAAGGAGGCCCGACTTGCTGCCCGTACCGTAGCCAGTTCCTCCCTGGTAAAAGCCGCTTTGCATGGCAGTGATCCCAATTGGGGGAGGATACTTGCTGCTGTGGGGCGGAGTGGGGCAGAAATAGACCTGCCAAAAACGGACCTCTACTTGAAGGAGCTTTGTCTTCTGAAGGCCGGGTGCCCCGTAGCTTTCGAGCAAGCGGAGGCAAGGGAGAGGCTGAGCAATACTGAGGTGTCTATCAGGGTATGCCTTAACCTGGGCAAGGAGTCGGCCACCGCCTGGGGCTGCGACCTGTCAGAGGAGTACGTGACGATTAACAGCGACTATGTAACCTGAACACCGCAGTATGCTCTCCATCGACACATTCGGCAGAGTCGGTAAGGCCATTTCTCGCTGATAACGGATTGCCACTGGGCCACTTCAAGTGTGTCTCCGTAGGACCTTCCTAATTCCTTTAACAGAAAAGCGTCCAGTCTTCTAACCATCTCTTCCTTTATGAGTGTGCTCTCGCACCGATCTCCGATTCGGGACGGACATGCCTTACATATATCGTCTACGCCTTCGACAGCGGTTACCGCCAATTCAAGCTCTGACGTTAGTTCTTGCTTGACCTTCGTTAGCACCTGAAAGAATGTTTTGTCCAGATTGGCGCCGTCAAAGCTGAGAAATGGTAAACAGAAGATGTGGTGGGGACGTAACCTCAGGATTCTATCATCAGCTTGCTCAGTCATGGTTGAGCCGGTAGCAATTATACCATAATGGGCTTACCAGGGTGGAACTGGTGCCGCGCCCCACAATCGACCCCTGAAGGGGTCTCCCATATTGCTACCTCGTCTGTAGGAGCGCCTTTTCAGGCGCGATACAAAGGTTCCCGTAGGGGCGGACGTCTCTGTCCACCCACTCTAAAGGGTGGCGCTGATCAATTGTTACCCTGAGGCGACCTCAAGAATAACAAGGAGGATTATGAGACCACCTCCCCCTTATGTCGTTGATATTGGCTTACGCTTCTGATATTCTTAACTTCGATTCAGAAGTAGAAAGGTTGATTCCGGTAAGGCCATGAAAAAGGTCATTGTCATCAAGATCGGTGGCAGCACGCTGGGTAACCACGATACCACCCTGGCGGATTTGGTGGCACTCCAGCAAAGGGGAGAGCGTCCTGTGGTTGTTCACGGCGGTGCCAATGTAGTCACCGACTGGCTTGGCCGTCTTGGCATTCCCGTCAGTTTTGTACGGGGCCTGAGGGTGACGGATGCCAAGACCCTGAAGGTAGTAATTGCTATTCTGGCAGGGTTGGTGAATAAAGAGCTAGTAGCCGCCGTGGAGTCTTTGGGCGGGCGAGCCATAGGCTTGACAGGCATCGATGGCGGACTTTTTGAAGCCAAGATCAAGGATGCTGAAATGGGCTACGTTGGTGAAATAGTCAAGGTCAACCCAGCGCCCCTCGAAGCTGTGCTTGAGGCGGGTTTCATTCCCGTAATTGCTCCGCTCGGCCTTCAATCGCCTCCGGGGTCGGAGGAGAACGCATTTGCCCTAAATCTTAATGGGGATACAGTTGCCGGCGAGATTGCTGCTGCCCTGGCTGCCGAGAAATTGGTCTTCCTTACTGACGTGGCTGGCATCTGCGATGGCTCAGGGGAACTGATCCGACGCCTTTCTCCAGAGGAGGCGAAAGCCTTGCTCGCCTCTGGAGTGGCCTCAGGCGGGATGATACCCAAGGTAGAAGCTTGTCTCCGCGCTCTTTCCACTGTCCCCATAACTCGAATTGTCGATGGCAGATTACCCCATGCATTACTCAGCGACATAGAGGGGGAAGGCGATGGGACCACTATCGCCTGATTGTCTGGGGAGATAGTCATGAGTGACTGGCCGGAGCTGGAGCAGAAGTATTACTTGCAAACGGTGAAGCGTTTGCCGGTGACCCTGGTGCGTGGGCAGGGGGCAAAGGTGTGGGATGATGCCGGCAAAGAGTATCTTGACTTTATGGCTGGTTGGGCAGTGAATAGCTTGGGGCACTGCCACCCGGTGGTAACCCGGGCCCTGGCTGAGCAGGCGAGCACCTTGATCCACACCTCGAACCAGTTTTACACCGTCCCCCAGATACGCTTGGCGGAGCTGCTGGTGCAGAATAGCTGCCTCGACAAGGTGTTCTTGTGCAACAGCGGTACGGAGGCTAATGAAGGGGCGGTAAAGCTGGCCCGCAAATATGGCAAGCTCTACCTGAAGGGCGCCTTCGAGGTTATCACTACCGTAGACTCCTTCCACGGTCGGACTCTGGCTATGGTAGCTGCTACAGGCCAGCAGAAGTTCCAGCAGCCTTATATTCCCGTCCCAGGTGGTTTCGTCAATGTGGAATACGACAGTATCGAGGCGATAGAGAAGGCTACCACCAGCCAGACCTGTGCTGTAATGATAGAAGCCATACAGGGAGAGGGAGGAGTCAACGTTCCCTCTCAAGATTACCTCAAGAAGATGCGGGCCTGGTGTGACCGGAAGGGGCTGCTTCTTATACTCGATGAGGTTCAGACGGGTATAGGACGAACGGGCACTCTTTTTGCCTATGAGCAGTTCGATGTTGAGCCGGATATCATGACGTTAGCCAAAGGATTGGGCAGTGGGGTGCCTATAGGCGCCATCTTGGCCAAGAATGAGTCAGCCGTTTTCGAGCCCGGAGACCACGGCTCTACCTTCGGAGGTAACGCTCTGGCCTCTGCTGCTGCTTATGCTACCTTGAAGTTTATCATCGACAATGATATACCGGGGAAGGCTCAACAGGTAGGTCAATATCTCACCAATAGGCTTGAAGAGTTAAAGGCGAAGTTCGACTTCATCGTTGAGGTGCGAGGTCGAGGGCTTTTGAAGGCCATGGAATTCAACAACGAGATCGCTGACAGCCTGGTGATGGCTTGTCTGGAGAAAGGCTTGCTGGTTAACCGGGTAAAGCCCAATGCCTTGCGCTTTATGCCTCCTCTTATTATAGGTGAGCCAGATGTTGATCAGGCGAAAGGCATATTGGAGGAGGTGCTTGCTGGTTTTCGGTAGACGAGTGCCTTATGGTACGAGCCTGGCTTGGTTACAGAGCAGTTATCTTCCTCTAGCGTAATGATTGAGGTCGGTAGGGTGTCGGCCTTGTCAAGAGGAGCCAATATCAGCAAACCCCCGAGGAATAAGTGCCCCAGTGAACCTCAAAGAGACGATTCTGGATCCGGTTCGTTTGGGGTGCGCTCTGATGTACCATGAGTCGCAGACGAGGTCGCTACGCTCTAGTTCTATCCCTCATATCCTTTGCCATCCTCTCACTGGTCTTGGTGCTGGTTTTGCCCTTTGGACCAGATGTGTCGGCGGATGACATACGAAGCCGCCTTGATTCTTTGGACGAAGAACCTGGTGGGCCTGCTTCTATGAGGGAACGCGCTTATGAATTGGCCACACTTATTTTCTCTGACTCTGCTGAATGCAGCAGGTTTGCTGATGAAGTTGTGGAGATACATTTCGATGCCCAGAATGTGGACTTCCTGCTGGTTTATAACACTGGTGGTTTTGGGGGAGGTACCATGGCCAGTGACCCTGAGTGGCCGGGCGTCTTGGAAGGCATTAAAGCGCAGCTAGCTACATTAGGCTATGAG
>JAUWXW010000043.1 GCA_030616195.1 Chloroflexota bacterium
ACGGCCAGGCCGCAAACCAGCAGGGCTCCTACCTTCAAGGTACGCTGCTTCAACCTGTTAAACAGCACAACAATACCAGCCAAGGTTAGGAAGCTCAGAGCTATCCAGGGTTCCAGGCTTTGAACAGTGTGCTTGCCTCCCCCCAATAATTCCTCCTTCCACTGCGCTGTCATAAACCAGCCAACTATAGGAGGAACAGGCAATGCCATCAGTGAACCCAGCAACCAATCACGCCTCAAGACCCGGACGACAATGTGAATAAACAGCCACAGGATAACGGGGAAATAGACAGCCAGCAGCAACCACACCCACCAGGCAGAGCCAAGACTCTTCATAGTCAAGGCATGCTCCAAGAGGAAAAACCCGACCACCAGTAATGGAATCAAGGCATAGCCCAACCAGGTGAAAAACCAAGTTGGTCTATTGTGTTGCCATCCATAGACAGCTACACCAACCGTACAGATGAGGATAACTACCAGCCAGCCAATGTTCGACCACTGGTGAAGAGCAAAGAGCATGGCAAAAAGGAAATGAGGCAACGCAGCCACTAAGGTCTCAGCCCAATTGCTGCTATTGTGCACCTCGTTCAACTCATCAGCGACTTCCTTAACGGGCCCAAAAGATCGTACCGCTGCGCTGGCTGCCTCCTCCTCTGAGAACCCGGCTTCTTTCAATTCTTCCACCTGGTCCTCAAAGTGGGCATATAGCTCGCAGAGGGTCTCTCTCTTTGAGGAGGAGTCCAGCCTCAGTTTTGTTCTCACATCACCAAGGTAGCGTCTTGGTCCAGTCGACACGCTTCGCCGTCCTGCTAAGTAATCAATGGCTGCATAACCAGGTTTACGGCAGAGGAGAAGCCTTGCCATTCAGCTACCTTCTCCTCCAGCAACCTTAAACCCTTCTCTGTCAAATGATAATATCTTCTTTCCTTCCCCGGGGTAAGCCGGTCCCAGCTTCCTCTAACTAGCCTGGCTGCTTCCAAGCGATGCAGAGCTGGATAAAGGGTGCCCTCCCTGAATTTGAAGTAACCGTTGCTCCTTTTCTTCAACTCCTTGATAATCTGATAGCCGTACATTGGCTGGATACTCAGCAAAGAGAGAAGCAAAGTGTCGGTATTCCCTTTCAGAAGTTCCCGCCTGTAATTCATGCCTTCACCTTCTTTCAAGCTTTTCACAATGATCTAGGATAGCAGAAAGCATTCTGCTCCCGCAAGCTTGAAGACTTGAAGTAGTTCAAATGTCACCAGTAGCCCAGAAAACCAAGGGTAGCCAACAGCCCAAAAGTAGCGATTGAAATTTCCGAGCATAGGGCAGGGGCTCTGTCCCCTGCCAACCGAGGCGGGTGGCGGAGCACCCGCCCTATCGCAACGGGGCAATGGCTGATTTTGGGAGGAGCCGTTGCCTTGACAAGTTGAGGTCACAATGGCAGACACGATTGTTGGATACTATCAAGGCCAATCTGCTTCGAGTCAATCTTCAGCATAGAAGGCAACACCCAAAGCCCCGCTCCCCGTAGAATAGCCCATTATTGGGCTCAACTCAGTAAGCCATAATTGAACGCATTCAAATTCATCACGCACACGCTCCACAAGCCTTTCGCCTTCCTCAGGAGCATTAGCATGGTGAACTGCCACATGCACTGGTTTGGCACCCACCCTTTTGTGCATTGCTTCCAGCAGTTGATTGACCCCCTTCTCTTTGCTTCTAGTCATACCAATAAAACGAGCTACGCCGTTTTTCCAAGTGAGCACTGGCTTGACATTAAGCCACGCTCCTAGCCGGCTAGCCACCTTGGGTACCCTCCCTGTTCGATAGACATGACCAATAGTCTCCAGAACAAAGACAAGATCAACCTTCGCCCTTACTTCTTTCGCCGCTTCCACAGCCTCAACCAGACCCCTCCCTTCAGCCACCGCCCGGGCTGCAGCAAGCACAACAAATCCCTCTGCTCCCGTAACAGTCTGGGAGTCTAACACCTCGATATGGGCATAGCCAGACTCCTTCTGCACCTGCTCTCTGGCCAACAAAGCCGCGTTGTAAGCCATGCTTACTTTGGAGGAAAGGGTAATACAGAGGATGCTCCCGGCATTACTGCTCAGACTGCGGTAGGCCTGTACGAAATCTGCCGGAGGGGGGGCAGAGGTAGAGAATAAGTGTGGTGCCGTTTCCAGCAGTTGGTACACTTCAGATGGGCTTATATCCAACCAGTCACGATACACCTTGCCATCAAAATAGATGTTAGGTGTTACCAAGTGAATCTCATATTGCTCCAGTATGTCCCTGGGAAGACAGGCTATGCTATCAGTGATAATCGCTACCTTGCTCATACGGGGTTCTTACCTGTCTTATACACCGTATTACTGTGTTAGTATCGATGTCAATGCTCGGTGGGACCGTTGTCAACAGCAGCCAGTGACAGGCTAATCAAGTGGTAGCCTAGATTCCCTAGCTCCAACCTCTGGGCTACCTTAAGCTGGACCAGACTGTCTGTTTCATTCAACTTCCCCATTCTATCAGGAGAAACGAGGGGTACTGGGTTAAGGACAACAGGAGCCTGGTCTATCAAGTCCAAGGAGGCTTTATCAATGGCTACCGGATCCAGGGCGGCCAGGATACCGATGTCCGGGACTATCGCTCTGCCGGCAGGATGAGCACAGTCACAGCAAGGTGTCACGTCTTGGATGAAGTTTATGAACCCTGCCCTCCCTCTGAATCCAACCATTGCAGCCGAAGCGGCATGGGCCAGGTATACCTGAAATCGCGATTTGTTACCCCTCTCCCAAAACAAAGCACCAGTGGGACACGCAAAAAGACAGGTACTGCAGTGGAGGCACTTCTCCCAATCTCTGTTCGGCTTTCCGTCCTGCATAACTATAGCAGTGGTAGGACACACCTCGACGCAAGCCTCGCATCCATTGCACTTTGACTCATCCAGTATAGGCGTATTCATCCTATGCTGCTCCCTTTTGGCTTCCTTGGTTACACAGCCCATGCCCAGATTCTTTATGGCCCCACCGAAGCCAGTTATCATATGCCCCTTCACGTGAGACAAAACGAGCAAAAAGTCCGCCTGGTGGATCTTGGTGGCAACCTTAACCTCATCCAGCTCGCAGCCCTCAACAGCGCCTTGCACCGGCACGGAGACGCCCTCATACCCATCTCCGTCGGCTATGATTACAGGCGCTCCAACAGTCTCTTCGACAAAGCCGTTAAAGGCCGCTGTTGACAGATATTTGCTTTCGGTATTCCTTTCCCCTGGGTACAGCGCTGTGGTATCGGTAACGAAAGGCCTGCCGCCTGCCTGCTTGACTAGATCGACCACCCTGCGTACCAAAGCAGGCCTGATATAGGTTATGTTCCCCAACTCACCCATGTGCAGCTTGACAGCCACCGAGCCGCCTTTAGGTATGAGAGCCAGGATCGTCGATTCCATACAGAGGCTTTCTATCCCCGATAGGACGTCTTCTCCCTTCGCGTAGTCGAAAAAGAATACGTTTGACATTTCTCAACCCCGAGTAGGAGCATCTAACTCTTTGAAATTCCTTTGAACTTCGGCGTAAACCTGACTTATGGGGACACCACAGTCCTCGGCTGCCTTCTTGCAGTCTTCATACTCTGGGACTACCTTGGCTATAGTGTCGCCTCTATAAGCTACCTTCACTCGTATCTTCCCGAAGCTGGTTTCGACAGAGTGGGAGAAACGAGCTAGAGAAAAACGTTGTCTTTCGCTAAACCTAACCCCCAGGGTGGTGCTCTCCTCAAGAATGATGTCAAGCAGTTTCCCTACTGCTTCGCTCTCGGCCACCACAGAGAGCAAAGTTCCGGGACGATTCTTTTTCATTTGCACCGGAGTAAGAAACACATCTAAAGCCCCGGCCCGTAGAAGGCGCTCCATAATGTGGTCGTAGAGTTGCGGGTTCATATCGTCGATATTCGTTTCCAGAACCGTGACCCGTTCGGCGGCATAACCATCAGCCTGCTCCACCGACTCGCCAAGGAAAACACGCAGGAGATTAGGCACGTGCAGATCCATCTTGCCCGCCCCATAGCCGACACCATGTATCTTCATAAGAGGCATATCACCAAAGCGGGCAGCAATGCTGGTGACTATCGCTGCCCCTGTAGGAGTAGTCAATTCACCCTCCACATCGGTAGCGCGTACCGGGACCTCTTTCACTAGCTCAGCAGTAATAGGAGCAGGAACCGGTAGCAACCCGTGGCTGCATTTCACCAAACCCTGGCCCAAATTCAAGGGTGAGCAACTCACCTCCTCAACTCCTAACATCTTCAGTCCGACCAGGGTACCAACAACATCGATGATGGTATCAACTGCACCTACTTCGTGGAGATGTACCGCATCGAGGTCCTTGTGGTGTACTTTGGCTTCTGCTTCCCCTAATCGGATGAAGATACGCTTACCTTGCTGTTTAATATCGTCACTCAGGTCGCTCTGATCGATTAGACCAAGGATATCTGCGAGCCCTCTTCCTCCCTCATCGCCCTGGGCAACCACCTCTACATATATACCCGATATACCTTGTTTGGCCACCCTTCTAGCCTCGACATGATAGCCCTCCAGACGAAGTGCGCCTAGTCCCGTTCTTAGCCCATCGATATCCACTCCGAGGTCTATCAGAGCACCGAGAATCATATTCCCACTGATGCCCGAAAAGCAATCAAAATACGCCGTCCTCATCGCCGCTTCCTACTCCGTTGATTTATCAGACTGGCGAGATAGCCAGCCCCAAATCCATTGTCAATATTGACCACCGCTACGCCGGGAGCGCAGGTGTTGAGCATACCCAGTAGCGCCGCCAGTCCTTGAAAGCTGGCTCCGTATCCCACGCTGGTAGGAACAGCGATAACCGGCTTATCCACCATGCCTGATATGATACTGGCCAAAGCGCCTTCCATCCCCGCCACGGCAACAATCACGTTCGCCTGGAGCAATTTCTTATTGTGATCCAAAAGGCGGTGCAGGCCAGCTACCCCTACATCATAGAGCCGCTCCACTCGATTGCCCATAGCTTCGGCGGTTACCGCTGCCTCTTCTGCTACCGCTATGTCTGCTGTACCGGCAGTAGCCACCAAGACCAGCTCTTGACTTGAAACTGGAACTCCATCTCCTATAACAATCAACCTTGGCAATGGATGATAGTGAGCCTTATCGGTAGCCTTCTGAAGCGCGGCAAATACCTCAGGACCCGCCCTGGTAGCCAGGATAGTACCTGCTGATAGCAATAGGTGCTCTACAATCTCTACCACCTGCTCCACCGTCTTCCCCTGGCATAGAATCACTTCTGGAAAACCCTTGCGCAGAGAGCGGTGATGGTCAAGCTTGGCAAAACCCATCTCCTCATAGGGCAGCAGCTTCAGTTGTTCCAGGGCCTCCTCTACGCCCGCGTCCCCTGCCCTGACCTTCTCCAATAACTCCCGAAGCCGCTCACGATTCATAGGTACAATCCTTCGTTCATGCTGCCGGTACGATACCCGGCCAGGTCCAGAGTAATATAAACATAACCCAGTTCTTTAAGACGTGTCACTATACGTTGGCGGTTGGGTTCCTCAAGCAGGAGGCGCATCTGTTGTGGTTCCACCTCAATTCTTGCCATCCTGTCATAGTGACGAAGGCGCAATTGACCGATTCCCAGGCTGTGAAGAAAAGTCTCTGCTTCCTCTACTGTGGCAAGGGACTGCTTGGTGATAGGGGTACCGTAGGGAAACCGTGAGGCTAAGCAGGCAAGGGAAGGCTTGTTCCAGGTAGGCAATCCCAGCTCCCTGGAGAGGAGCCTTATCTCATCCTTGGTTAGCCGCGCCTCCTGCAGGGGACGGCGCACCCCTAACTCGTCGGCGGCACGCATACCCGGCCGATAGTCACCCAAATCATCGTAGTTTGAACCGTCGACTACATTCCGCATCCCCTGCTCCCTGGCAATCTGCCCCAGCTCACCGAAAAGCTCAAGCTTGCAATAATAACAGCGTTCAGGCGAATTAGCTACAAAATTCGCGTCCTCCAGCTCTTTGGTCTCAATTACGAGATGCCTTGCCGACAAAGACCTGGCTACCTCTGTTGCCGCAGCTATCTCCTGTGAAGGGTAGGTGGGGGAGACCGCTGTTACCGCCAGCACCCTTCCCTCCAAGACATCAGAACACAGCTTGAGAAGGAGTGTACTATCTACTCCGCCCGAATAAGCAACGACGATACTATCCATTTGTACCAACATTGCTTTCAAGCGGCGGAGCTTTTCCTGAGTAGAAATCATAGTTGGCAGGTTCCTCGTCATGAGCACGTTGTTCCAAGTGGACTTCGAGAGACCAGTCTTCTGATGAGATTATAAGCCAAGTAGAGTGAAAGGACAAAGAAGGGTAACGAAGCGCGGTCAATTGTCACCCTGAGGCCGCGTATGGGTGGCGTAAGGCCACACCGCCATCGGAATGGCAGACAGGATTGTCAAAGAACCTCCTCCTGGGCTTCCCGAACGCTCTTAGCCGACACCAGCACAAAAGACACGAGGTTGACAGGCCACAGGCAGGATGATATATTGCTATCTTGGTCGTCTCATAGACGGTGCTGTGTCACGACCTGCCGACTCGACGGGAGATTGGCTTGCAGAATTGTTCCCAGTCAAATATCTCCGTGCCAGAGGACGAAGGGCTGCACGACGTTAGCCTCTACGGGCTGACACTAATCGCGGTATCTGACTGAAGACAAAGGAAGATTACATGATCTTAGACAAGTTCAAACTGACGGACAAGGTGGCCATTATCACCGGGGCAGGGACCGGGCTCGGCCGTGGAATATCCTTGGCCTTCGCTGAGGTAGGTGCGCATGTGGTCTGCGCGGCGCGCGGGGCAGAGGCGCTCGAGGCTACCGCCAAAGATGTACGTGCTCTGGGGCGAAAGTCTCTGGTCGTTCCCACAGATGTGACCAAGATCAAACAGATAGACAACCTGGTGAATAAGACGATGCAGGAATTCGGCCGAATAGACATATTTGTCAACAATGCCGGCGGCGCCTATCTTATCAAGACGCTGGACATGAGCGAAGGGGAGTGGGACGGGTTCATCCGTCTGAATCTGACCAGCGTTATGCTGTGCAGCAAAGCAGTGGCTAAGGTGATGATGGAGCAAAAAAGCGGCAACATCATCAATATGTCTTCTCAGGCTGGCCGTCAGGGAATCGCCAAGTACGCCGCCTACTCTTGTGGCAAGGCGGCTGTTATGACCCTGACCCAATCGCTGGCCTGGGAATGGGCTCCCTACAACATTCGGGTCAACGCCATTGCCCCAGGCCCGGTACGTCATGAAAGGACCAAGGACTTCTTCAGCATGATGCCAGAGGAGGTAAACATGGCTTCCCTGATGATTAAGCGATTCGGAGCGCCCGAGGATATAGCCGCCGCTGCTGTTTACCTCGCCTCCGATGCCTCAGACTGGGTCACCGGCCAGACCCTCAACATAGATGGCGGCCAGCGCTACAGCTATACGTATGACGACGAGGTCGTTGACATGCTGGTTACCTATGCCAGGCCGTTCTTTTGGGGGGAAGGTGGTGTCCCTGGCGCATGACCGAAAAGAGGAGAGACCGTCGAATTAGCTACTAACAGTTAGGGAGGTAACTACAGCAATGAAAGTGGAGAGAATTGACCATATCCATGCCTATGCCAAGGATGCAAACGCCGCGGCTCAACTATTCGGCGAGCTATTCGGATCAGAGTTCGCCCCCCCTTGGGAGTCGGATGAGTGGGGCGTTCGAGCTCGCTTTCACCCACTGGGGTTCGAATTCCTTCAGCCGACCGACCCGAACGGATTGGTAGCCCAAACACTGGCAGATCGGCAAGAGGGCATACTGTGTATTTCGTTGAAGGTGCCTAACATGGATGAGGCGATTGCCGAAATGGAGTCACGAGGCATCAAACTGATCCACCTGTTTCAGGTGGGCCAGAATAAGGAGGCATTGTTCGACTCCACCAATACCTTTGGGGTGCAGATCGAGCTCTGTGAATATCCGGGCGACGACATTGTAAAGGCTTCTTTTGAAGAGTAGCGATAAATGTGTCCAACAGGAGGCTGAAAACTCCCCAATCATGGGCCAAGAATAGGGCTCTTGAAGGTCAGGACAGCCTCGACGGCCAAAGGAGGTTGACGCGTAGCGTTGAAGTATAGAAAATGAATTCGCTTGACTTAGCGAAAAGCTGAAAGGGGGTTAACATGAAACACTACTTTAGGATGGGTGTAGCCGCGCTCCTGGTACTAGCCTTGCTGCTTGCCACGCCTGTGCTGGGTTGCGGCGACGAAGATGAGGAAGGGGAGGAGAAAACCATCACCATAGGCATGCTCACAGACCTTACCGGTCCAGCGGGGCCTGCCCTGGTTCCCTTGCTCTGGGCCTTCCAGGACCAAATCAAGTATATCAACGAGGAAGACCCTATCCCCGGGGTACAGTTAGAAGTCATCACTTATGATACCAAGATGGACGCTGCCAGAGGCATACCCGGCTACGAGTGGTTGAAAGAGCAGGGGTCAGAGGTCATTGTCACTATTTTCGACTACGATGCAGCAACGCTAAAGCCCTTTGCCGAAAAGGACAAGATCCCGCTGGTCTCATTGATTGTCTCCGAGCCCCTTCTGGAGCCTCCCGGATGGGTGTTTTGTATCAACTCCGCTATGCCTTTGCAGTTGGTGACTGTCCTAAAGTGGATCGGTGAGCAGGGGGATTCTAGCGAAGAAGTCCTCAAGATCGGTTGCATAGCCCCGTTCGCGGGCGCTGGCATTGAAGCAGAGGAGAAGTTGAGGGAGTACTGCCAGGATCACCCGGAGAGGTTTGACTACGTTGAGGGTTTCCTGGTCCCCTTTGCCACCATGAGCTGGCCCGGCGAGACAGAGAAGCTAGAGGACTGTGACTGGATAGCTTTCGCCGGGGCTACCGGCATGAACATAGCTAGCTTTGTGGAGCAGTACCGGGACAAGGGATATGAGGCAAAGTTTTTCGGCCAGGAAGCCGTGGCCTCTTTCTGGGGATATGTAACGGACAAGGTAGGCTTCGAAGCCCTTGACGGGTCGGTTTTCTGGGTTGGGGCAGCATGGTGGAGTGACCCCTATCCCGTGGTCGATTTCCTTAAAGGGCTTCTACATGATTACCACCCGGCTGAAGCTGAGGATATAATGCATGAAAGCATAGGGTACATAGGTGGAGGCGTGCAAATGTATTTCTTCCTTCAGCTTTTGCAGCAGGCGATAGAAGAGGTAGGCGCCGAAAACTTTGATGGCCAGGCTTTCTACGACACGGCGGTAAACTTCGAGACGACTGTGGGAGGCCTTGAGGAATGGGACTTCAGCGATACCAAGCGGTATTGCCAGAACCACGGGAGGATCCACAAGGTTAACGCCGAGACAGAAGACCTGGAAATCGTCGGTGAATGGGTACCCCTGCTGACGGACTGATGATCGACCGGTAACACGGTAGAGAAAAGCGGCGTTGTGGTGGGCCTCAACAGGACTGCGGGGCTATGCAGTCTACGGCGATGCTCAGCATCATTATGGCCTGGGGGACGCAGCGCAAGAGGTTGACCAGATAACGCGTCCGCGG
>JAUWXW010000028.1 GCA_030616195.1 Chloroflexota bacterium
AAAATCAGGCGCCGGAACAAATTTGATCAACTCGTCAATGGTGGCCTCGGGATTATCGATAAGAAAAGCCATGGCCTGGCAGACCTCTGAGAGACTGTGAGGAGGAATACTTGTGGCCATGCCCACCGCAATTCCGGCGCTACCATTGATCAGCATGTTAGGGAGTCGGCTGGGAAGTATGACAGGTTCCTTTAGCGTGTCATCAAAGTTGGGGGCAAAACCTACGGTGTCCTTGTCGATATCGAGCAGCATTTCTTGGGCAATTCCAGCCAGGCGTGCCTCGGTATAACGCATGGCAGCGGGTGGATCATTGTCCAAGCTACCGAAGTTTCCTTGCCCTTCAACCAGGACGTATCGCATCGAAAAGTCCTGTGCCATACGGACCAGAGCCTCGTAGACGGGGGCGTCGCCATGGGGATGGTATTTCCCCAACACCTCACCTACGATACGAGCGCACTTTTTGTAAGGAGTGGTGTGGCGCAGCCCTAGCTCGTTCATGGCGTAGAGTATACGTCGGTGCACCGGTTTCAAACCGTCCCGCACGTCAGGCAGGGCACGAGAAACGATGACGCTCATAGCATAGTCAAGGTATGATACCCTGACCTCGTCCTCGATCTTAACTGGCTTGACTGTCCCGATTTCCATTTCCTTCACTCACATAATGCTCAGATTTGCTCATCAGAGAGGGGGGCTTTTAAGACTCAGACTCGGCAAAACCTTCTATCTCTGCCATTTCTTCGATTTCTTGGGCCAATTCCTCTTCTTCTAGTCTCTCCCTCAGTAGGCTCTCTCTAACATAAGGACGAAATCGCTCCTTTTCCCTTAGGGGGAAAGAGACACGTCCCGCTTGATTGGGGTGCTGGTAAACCTCCCGGACGAGTACCTTCACCTCATCTTCTCCCAGGCTACTTATAGCAGCAATGTACCGGTTGCCGCCCGTAATCAGCTTGCCTAGCCGCAATCCGTACTTCGGCTCTACCTCACCGAGGTACTCATTGTGCTCATTGTTGGCAATTAAGCTTTGACCTTCTACCTGCAGGCTCACCTCTTCACCTGGGGCCATCCGTGCTACTACCTCTTCGGGTCCCAAATTCACCAGTCTCACTACCCTGGCCTTGTTTGTCTCTTCAACAAAAATATCGGCGACAACCTTGTGGTGATCGTCTTTCGGGGCCACTTCTCCCAGTTGTGAGAGGCGTTTGAGGTTCTTCTTCGCTATCCTGTTGTACGGATCCAATTCTAAGGCTTGCCCATAGGCTTCCTTGGCAGCAGTATATTCCCCCATTTTCATCAACGCCCTCCCCAGTCGGTTATGAGCCTCAACATCTTCAGGGGAAAGCTCCAGGAGAGCTCTATTTGCAGCGATTGCTTCCACCCAGCAACCTCGCATTGCCAGGTCGATAGCTTTCCTGGCGTATTCCTCTAGTCCTGCGTTGCTTTCCTGTGAGGACATTGCCTGCTCCTGAAGGGCCATGCTCCGGGCTATGCACCCCTATTGATAAAGTGTGCACGAGAGGATTTTAGGGCTTACCGAGCCAATTTGCAAGTACGCTTCTGCCCAAAAAGCCAGTAATGGTATCATGGGTTAGTGTGACTATTGTTACATACCCGGCCCTTGCGAACGGCTATCATCATGGGAGCGCCGGGGAGATCATGACTATGGAGAAGCAGAGTAGCTTTCGTATAACGGGAATGACGTGTGCTACCTGTGCTGCCAGAGTTGAAAAGGCGCTCTCTGAAGCACCTGGGGTGTCCAGCGCCAGTGTAAACCTGGCTAGTGAGAAGGCCACGGTGGCGTATAATCCTTCGGTTACCTCGGAGGAAGCCCTTGTGAGCGCCGTCGCCAATGCCGGTTACGGAGTAGCCACCGCTGAGATCACGCTGGATCTTATCGGTATGACCTGCGTCAACTGCGCCCAAACCATAGAAAGCGCACTCAGAAGTGTTGACGGCGTGGTTTCTGCGGGCGTCAACTTCGCCGCTGAGAAGGCTATCATCCGGTACAACCCTGAAGTAACCACCGTTGCCAGACTGAAGAAGGCGGTTGCCGGTGCTGGGTATCAGGCCGTATCTGACGATGAATTGACCCGGGACAGCGAACAAGAAGCCAGAGAGCGCCAGTCACGCAAGCTCAAATTGTTGCTCATATTCAGCTTCTCTTTAGCTATCCCGACATTCATACTGTCCATGGCTACTCCCTTTAGGGAGACTGTTAACAATCTGGTTCTACTGGCGCTGGCTAGCCCCGTTCAGTTCTTTGTCGGTTGGCAATTCTACTTGGGAACATACAAAGCCCTTCGCAACAGGCGTGCCAACATGGATACCCTCATTGCCCTTGGCACCAGCGCCGCGTATATTTACAGCTTGCTTATAATCATATCGCCGGGAACGTTTGACGGCGACGTATACTTCGATACTGCGGCCCTCATCATCTCCATAATCCTGCTGGGGCGCTACCTGGAAGCCCGAGAGCCAAAGGCATAACCTCGCAGGCTATCATGAAGCTCATCGGTTTACAGGCAAAGACGGCCAACATCCTTGTGGATGGCAGGGAGGTTGAGGTGCCCGTTGAGGAGGTGGAAGTGGATCACATTGTCGTCGTCAGGCCTGGCGAGAAAATGCCTGCTGATGGCATCGTCGTTGAGGGTGTGTCCGCAGTTGATGAGTCTATGCTGACCGGCGAGCCCATGCCGGTGGACAAAAAGGAAGGCGATCTGGTGGTAGGAGGTACTATCAATAAGAACGGGTTCCTGAAGTTCCGGGCCACAAAGGTGGGCAAAGATACAGCCCTGGCACAGATAATCAGGCTCGTGGAACAGGCTCAGGGTTCAAAAGCGCCTATCCAGCGCCTGGCCGATTCGGTCTCAGGTGTCTTTGTGCCTGTTGTTATTGGCATCGCAGTATTGACCTTCCTCATCTGGTATTCTGTTGGTGGCGAGCCCTTCGCCTTTGCCTTGACCGCTTTCATATCAGTGATGGTCATCGCCTGTCCTTGCGCCTTGGGCCTGGCAACTCCGACGGCCATCATGGTGGGAACTGGCAAAGGAGCCCAAAACGGCATACTCATCAAGACGGCTGAGGCGCTGGAGCAAGCCTGCCGTATCAAAACCATCGTTTTCGATAAGACAGGGACCATTACCAAGGGGAAGCCTGCTGTGACGGACACAGTGGCGCTAAATGGATTCGATGAGAGTGAAATCCTGCGGCTGGCTGCCATAGCCGAGAAGGGATCGGAGCATCCCCTGGGTGAGGCCATAGTGGAAGCCGTGAGAGAGGGGCATCAGGAATTGGCCGACCCAGAGTCGTTTGAGTCCCTTAGCGGTCGCGGTGTTCTGGCCAGGATAGAGGGCAAAGAGGTGCTCCTAGGGAACCGCGGCCTGATGGGTGAAAGTGGCGTGGACAGTCTCCCCTTTGAAGAGAAGATACAGGAGCTGGAGGAGGATGGCAAAACGGTGATGCTCATGTCAGTGGACAGGAGGCTGGCGGGGCTGATAGCTGTGGCTGACACTGTGAAGGGGAATTCTGCTGAAGCCATTGAGCAGCTTCATCAAATGGGCATAGAAACGGTGATGATCACCGGCGACAACCGCCGCACGGCACAGGCCATTGCCCAGAGCGTCGGTATCAACAAGGTTCTGGCTGAGGTCCTGCCTGAGGACAAAGCCGAGGAAGTGCGCCAGCTCCAGGCAAGTGGCCAGGTGGTTGCCATGGTCGGCGATGGCATCAACGATGCCCCGGCGCTGGCCCAGGCTGATATTGGGATGGCTTTGGGCAGCGGTACGGATGTTGCCATGGAAGCCGGCGACATCGTGTTGGTCAAGGACGACCTGAGAGACGTGGTAGAAGCCATAAGGCTCAGCCGATACACAATTCGTAAGATAAAGCAGAACCTCTTCTGGGCATTCTTCTATAACACCGGCGGGATACCGATTGCAGCCGGGGTTCTCTATCCTGCGCTTGGGCTGCTCCTGAACCCGGTAATAGCTGCTGCCGCCATGG
The DNA here is from genome assembly GCA_030616195.1 of Chloroflexota bacterium. Next base: position 4,000 of record JAUWXW010000028.1, read on the forward strand.
CCTTCAGTTCCATATCGGTGGTTACCAATTCCCTGCTTATGAACCGCTACCGCGCCAGGGCCAGGCATTCTGTGGGCGTCGTAGACGTCTAAATCTAAAGCTCAAAATTCAAAGATCAAATAGCACATGTAGGGTGTGTGAACTGAAACGGAACCCTCCAACCCCAGGGGAGAATGTGAACAGGTGGCTTTCGCTACGCTTCACCCACCTTACAAGGCTAAATGCCAGTTCCACATTTAGGCGGATGGCCCCACTGTGATTCCAACGGGACAGTGGTCAGAGCCCATCACCTCAGGCATTATGAATGCCTTCGAAACTGACGGCAGTAGATTTTCTGTCACAAAGAAGTAGTCAATTCTCCAGCCCACATTTCTTTCCCTGGCTCTCGATTTCAAGTCCCACCACGTATACTGACCCGGTTCCTTGTTGAAGTGGCGAAATGTATCAACGTAACCATTAGCAACAAACTCGTCCATCCACGCCCTCTCAATAGGCAGAAATCCTGAGACCTTCTCGTTCTCTTTCGGTCTGGCCAGGTCTATCTCTCTATGCGCAGTATTGAAATCGCCACAGATGATGAGTTCCTTACCCTGTGCCCTAACTGGCTCCACAAACTGGAGAAAGGCCTCGTAGAAATCCATCTTGTATTTCAACCGGCTCTCATCCTTCTTTCCGTTGGGAAAATATACATTGAAGAGAAGGAATTCAGGATATTCAGTGATTATGACTCTTCCTTCTGTGTCGAATGCGTCAATGCCAAAGCCACTCCGAACCCTGACCGGTTCTTCTCTGGTGAAGGTAGCCACGCCGCTATAACCTTTTCTTTCCGGGTAGTTCCAGTAGGCATGATAGCCCTGCGGCTCCCGTAGCTGCTTATCAAGCTGCTCTGGCTGTGCTTTCGTTTCCTGGAGACAGAGGATGTCTGGACGTTCGGCGTGTAGCCATTCCAGGAAGCCTTTTCCCCTTACTGCCCTTACTCCATTAACGTTCCAGCACAATATCTTCATTTCTTTCATGGTAAATGTCTCACCGTTTTGGAACTGGTTGCTTACAGACCTGCCCCATTGGGCTTGGTATGTAACATCTTCTGAAGCATTATACCACGCCAAGCCTGACTCGGAGCAGAGAAAGCTCAAGCCTTGTTGTGTTGTTTGAATTGAGGGATTACAATCAATACTATATGGCTTTCAGGAGGGGCAATATGTTGCTAATAGAAGACCTGCAAGTGGACGTCGGTGGAAAAACGATACTGAAACACATTGATTTGGAGATTAAATCAGGGGAGACGCATGTCCTTTTTGGCCCCAACGGCTCAGGAAAGACCTCTCTCCTCATGGCTATTATGGGTTATCCTGAGTACAAGGCTGCGGCAGGGAGAATCCTCTTCAGGGGAGTGGATATCACTCATAGCCCCATCAACGAGCGGGCCCAAATGGGAATCGGCATGTCCTATCAGCGGCCTCCGACAATCCACGGCTTGAAGACCCGTCAGATGGTGCAGATTTGCGCCAAAGGAGAAGGAGACGTGGAAGACTTGGCCAGCCGCGTCAATTTTGTAGATTTTCTGGACAGGGATGTTAATGCCGGGTTTTCAGGTGGTGAGATCAAGCGTTCTGAATTGCTGCAACTGATGGCCCAGAACCCCGATCTGTTGCTCTTCGATGAGCCGGAATCCGGGGTAGATTTGGAGAACATCACTCTGGTAGGTGATGCAATTGCGACCTTGCTTCAGAAGGAACACCTGCCTCACAATAGCAGGTCCAGGTCGCAGGTGAAGCGTGAGCGCATCAAAATGGGACTTATCATTACGCATACCGGCTTCATTCTGGACTATGTGCCTGCTGACAAGGGATACGTACTTTACGACGGGGTGTTGAGTTGCAGTGGCAACCCGGCTGAAATTTTGAAGTGGATCAGCGAATGTGGATATGAGGAGTGTGCCAGGTGCGCCGCGAAGACGAATTAAGAGAGAAGGCAACCAAGGCCATAGACAAGAAGGCGGCGCTCGGCCCGGACATCGACCTTGCCAAATACGATTCAGCCCCAGTGTCTCATAAATACCTGGCTGACGAGGACCTCTGTGCCCTGCCCGAGGGGGAACAGCAGCGCCTGGCGATGGCAGGAGTTGACGTGACTCAAAAGACAAGGGAAGGGACCTATTTTCAGAAAGATACCGCGGTGGTTCATTGCAGCCAGAAGCAGGAGGGCATTGAAGTCATGCCCATTCGACGGGCCCTGGAGCAATATGACTGGATCTGGGACTATTATTGGAAGCTGGTGGCTGTCGACGCGGACAAATATACGGCTGCTGCGGAATTGGAATTGCATGATGGCTACGTCATTCGGGCGCTTCCAGGAAGCAGAAGCATATATCCCATCCAGGCCTGCCTCTACCTCCACACGGACGGACTCCAGCAAAATGTTCACAACATCATCATAGCTGAAGAAGGTTCCGAACTGCATATCATCACCGGCTGCACCACCTCGCCGCACCTGAAGAGAGGGCTTCACGTAGGCATTTCGGAATTCTTCGTAAAGAAGAATGCCAAGCTGAGTTTCACCATGATTCACAATTGGGCGGACGAGATGCTGGTGCGACCTCGATCGGTGGCTCAGGTGGAAGCTGGAGGGCTTTTCCTGAACAATTACGTTTGCATGAAGCCTGTGGCATCCCTGCAGATGTATCCCACCAGCCATCTGGTAGGGGAAGATGCAGTGGCCCGGTTCTACAGCATCATTGCGGGCAGTCCTGGTTCCGAATTCGACTTAGGTGGTCGAATCTATCTCAAGAAACCTGGCAGTCGGGCTGAAATCGTGTCGCGGCTAATCAGCAATGGTGGCAATATCATTGCCCGGGGCCACTTGATTGGAGAAGTTGCCGGTATCAAGGCCCACCTGGAATGTCGCGGGCTCATCCTGAACGGGGGAGTCATTCGGGCTGTCCCGGAGTTGGAGGGCCACGTGGACGGAGTGGAACTGTCCCACGAGGCGGCCGTGGGTAAGATTGCCCAGGAGGAGATTGCCTACCTGATGTCCCGCGGCCTGAATGAAGACGAAGCCACTTCCACCATCGTACGCGGTTTCCTCAGCGTCGATATCGAGGGATTACCGCTTCAATTAAAAGCTGAAATCGATCGCGCCGTTGAGGCAAGCGATAAAGATATGATGTGAGGCCCCTCGACAAGCGCAATCTCGCACCCCTAAATCAGCGACAGTAGGGTGGGTGAAGCCTAGCGAAACCCACCACTTCATATCCTCCCCAAGAGTTGGTGGGTTCCGTTTCACAGCACCCACCCTACACCCGCTTGCCGCATCACCATCAAGTCGCACCAGATAATAGCCCCTTCTCCACAAAGCTCAGGTAGCCATCCTTACCGACGACAATGTGGTCTATAACACGAATGTCGACTGTGGCCGCTGCCTGAGTGATAGCCTGGGTAATGTGCTTGTCTTCCTCGGAAGGCTCGGTATGTCCGCTGGGGTGATTGTGCACCAGCAACAGCCCGGCAGCATGGTGAGATAGGGCTGCTTCTATAATGCGCCGCGGGTAGACCACTGCCCGATCAACTGTCCCTTCATGAATGATTTCATAGTCAATAACTTCGTTCTTGGTATTCAAATAGATGACCAGGAATGTCTCATGTGGAGAGCCCGCCAGTTTCAACCGGGCAAAGTCTACCACAGCTTGCGGGGAAATCAACAGGTCCCGGTGTCCCATCCTTTCAGCGAGATATGCTGCGCCCACCTCCTTCACCAGGCGTACTAGTGTAGCCGTCGATGAACCCAAACCATAAACACCCTCCAGTTCTTCGAAGCTGGCATCCAGGACACCGGCCAGGCTATTGAACCGACCGATAAGGTCCTTGGCCAGGGGCTTAGCGTCTTTTCGTGGCAAGGCATAGGTCAGAAGGAGCTCCAGAAGCTCATAGTCCTGCAGGCCTTCGCCTCCCGCCTTCTGAAAACGTTTTCGCAAACGCTCTCTGTGGCCCAAATAATGAGGCCTTTCCACAGTTTTTCGTTTATTGCCTGCGCTCCTGGATTCTTTCCTCGGGTCCATCGTCTTCATTATCTGGAAGCATCAATATCCAGTATTGGCCACGCTGCTCCCTGCCCCATTACCCCCTTTGACAGCATCAGCAGATTTGAGGTGTGCCGCCAACCGCTGCACCATTTCCTATCATCTTCGCTGTGACAATTCTAATGGCCGCGGCGCCTGCTGTCTAGCCTGTGGCAGCACCCTAAGTCAGCGATTGCTATCCTTTTCATAGGCAGGTGCTCTGCCACCCGCCTAAATCCTAAATCCGAAGCACCAAATCAAAGAGTTCAAAATTCAAACTGCAAAGTTCAAAATTATCTTTGAATTCTCCTTTTTGCGTTTTGAATTTTCATCTTCGCTCATTTGAACTTGTTTAGAGTTTATATATTATTTAGAATTTGTCCGTGTTCTTTCCTGTGCTCCAGAATTCATGGCGTCACACATGAACCCTTTTCAAACCACGCAACTTGCGTTATGATTAACCATCGCTGACGAGACCGTACCTGACGAAGAAGGAGTGAAAGGGTAATGAAGAGCCATGTGGTAACGCAGGGGATTGAGCGGGCTCCACATCGCGCCTTGTTGCGAGCTGTGGGGTTGACTGAGAAAGAGCTGGGGCAGCCTTTGATCGGTATTGTGAATAGCTTCAGCGAGGTCGTCCCAGGCCATGTTCACCTGCGCACCGTTGCCGAGGCGGCGAAGAACGGGGTGCGTGAAGCCGGGGGCACCCCCTTGGAGATGAACACCATCGCTGTCTGCGATGGCATCGCCATGAACCACCTGGGCATGAGGTTCAGCCTGCCCAGCCGTGAGCTTATTGCTGATTCGGCAGAGATCCTGGCCCAGGCCCACGCTTTCGATGCCCTGGTATTCATCCCCAATTGCGACAAAATCATTCCTGGAATGCTCATGGCGGCAGCCAGGCTCAACGTCCCCGCCATCTTCGTCAGCGGCGGGCCCATGCTGGCCGGGAGGCTGGGGCAAGAGGCAGTCGACCTTAGCTCAGTGTTTATGGCAGTGGGCAAGGTAGCCATGGGAGAGATGAGCCAGGCAGAACTGAGACAACTGGAAATGGTCGCTTGCCCCGGCTGCGGCTGTTGCGCCGGCATGTTTACGGCTAATACCATGAACTGCCTCACCGAGGCTTTAGGAATGGCCCTGGTAGGTAATGGCACTATCCCTGCCGTAGCTTCAGGGCGGGTTGCCCTGGCCAGGGAAACAGGCAGAGCGGTTATGGGGCTGCTCCAGAAAGATATGCGGCCGCGCCACATCATTACTAAGGATTCCATCTACAATGCCTTTGTAGTGGATACGGCGCTGGGCGGGAGCACCAACTCTATCCTACACCTCATCGCTATTGCCAATGAGGCAGGTGTTGAGTTCCCTCTATCATTGCTCAACGACATAAGCGCCAAGACTCCTCATCTTTGCAAGCTCAGCCCGGCAGGCAACTACCATATCGAGGACCTCGACCATGCTGGTGGCGTAGCGGCACTGATGAGGGAATTAGGCGATCTCTTGAATCTCGAGGTGAAGACAGCCTCAGGTGGATCTCTGGCCGAAGCCATCGCCGCAGCCGAGAACACGGATGAGGACGTCATCCGCCCCCTATCCAATCCCTACTCCGCCAGAGGAGGGCTGTCCGTCGTCTTCGGCAATCTGGCCCCCGAGGGTGCAGTGGTGAAAAGTGCTGCAGTAGCTCCAGAGATGCTTTCCCATCGCGGTCCGGCCAGGGTATTCGACTCCGAAGAGGAAGCCACGGCGGCTATTATGGGGCGGACTATTAAGACAGGAGATGTAGTAGTCATCCGCTACGAAGGGCCGAGGGGCGGTCCAGGAATGCCGGAGATGTTGACACCCACTTCGATCCTCAGTGGTATGGGCATGGATAAAGAGGTGGCGCTTATTACCGACGGGCGCTTCTCCGGGGCAACCCGGGGATCGGCTATTGGACATGTCTCACCAGAGGCAGCGGCCCGAGGGCCTATTGCTGCCCTCCAGGATGGTGATATAATAAGCATCAATATCCCCGAATATAGGCTGAATGTAGAGCTGCCTGAAACTGAAATAAAAGGTCGACTGGCAAGCTTGCCTCCCTTTGAACCCAAGATAACCACCGGTTATCTGAAGCGATACGCGGAGAAGGTGAGCTCAGCCAGCACGGGGGCAATCTTTACCTCGTAGGGGGAAGAGAGCATGAACTTGACGGGCGCCCAAATTATCTGTGAGAGTCTGGTGAAAGAAGGTGTGGAGATTATTTTTGGCTTCCCTGGCGGATCACTTTTACCCCTCTATGATACATTTGCCCAGTATCCACAGCTTAGACATATACTCGTCCGCCACGAGCAGGGCGCGGCTCACGCTGCCGATGGCTATGCCAGGGCTACCGGGCGACCAGGAGTTTGCCTGGCTACTTCAGGGCCGGGCGCTACTAACCTGGTGACCGGGCTTGCCAATGCCTATTTGGATTCTTCCCCGGTTATAGCCATGACGGGCCAGGTAGCCAGGCCCTTTATCGGCAAGGATGCCTTCCAGGAGATCGACATTACCGGCATCACCTTGCCCATCACCAAGCATAACTACATTGTCCTCAGCGCCGCCGACATGGCCAGGGTTTTCAAAGAAGCCTTCCATATCGCCACCACGGGGCGGCTGGGAACAGTGCTCATCGATTTACCCCGAGATGTGCTCACCGAGGAGGCCGAGTTCCAGTATCCCGCCAAGGTCAACCTTCCCGGATACAAGCCAGTCCTCCGTGGGCACCCTACCCAGATAAAAAAGGCGGTCCAACTCATAGGCCAGGCCGAACGGCCGGTCATTATTTCAGGTAGGGGTGTAATCATATCCAGGGCCTATGACGAGCTCAAGGAACTGGCAGAGAAAGCGCAGATACCGGTGGTTACCACTCTAC
>JAUWXW010000116.1 GCA_030616195.1 Chloroflexota bacterium
TAGGAGAAATAATTCAGTCCTGGGTATAGTTCTCCATTCCTTTCTATGTGGTCGCGTAGAGGGGCAAAGGAGATAGCGATGGGGACTATTGCCAGTAAGGGCACTGAATTTAATAGTTGCCGATGTCCTCTCTTGAGTAGCATGTATAAAGCCAGCACAATTCCAACAAGAAGTACGACTCCAAAGAGCATTAACCCTGGCTGCTTAATGCTCATGCTTAATCCTAAGAATAATGCGGCAAGCCAGAGGTATTTCTTGCCCTCTGTTTTAAAAAACAGGTAGCAGAAATACATAGCCATTATTGCGCCAGCCAGCAAGTAGGGTTCAAGAAGCGGATTCAAAAATGTGTGAGTGAGGAAACCTGTGGCAAAAACCCCCGATAATACTCCCAAACATCTATTAACTGGTTTGAGCATAAGATAGATGAACAATGCAATGAGTGCGCCGCAGATCGGGGAGAGGAATTTCACCATTCCTTCCCCACCCCACATATAAACAAGGGCCAACATTACATGAAAGGTTTCTGGATAGGCAATGCCTTCTATCGTGTGAGGTGGGGATTCGAGTAGAGCGCCATCCTCAGCGATTCCCCGCCCGACGTTCAGGTGGAATAAGCCATCGCTATTTATGTTTATCGGGATGACCCAAATGCAAAGATAAATGAAGACCGAAACAAACAAGATGAGCGAGGTTCTATCCGTCTTCTGCTTTATTGCCTCTACCACTTTTCAATCCTGCAAGCGTCACCAGCTTGGCGGCTAGTATGAACTAGAGACATAACTTGCCTTGTGGAAGCCTCGTAGATAGTACCCATTTTACCAGGATGGCGATAGTACCACATGGCTTACCATGGAGAGACTCATTGAGCCCGGTGGGAAGGGTAGGCATAGGGGAGGATACCTGTGGAGGCTGCTCGGCAATATGGTGTGGTCTGTACACGTGTCAGGAGCAGACCTAACGGTTTGCACAACAAAGACTCGGGGATGAATGCCATCCAAAATGGCTGAACTCAAACGGGAAATCAAGATTAGACAACCTCCCGTGAAGGAGGAAGGAGGCAAAGGATTATTTGCGGGTATTGGATTCTTTCCTCTTCAGCCGATATAGGATTTCCTCCTGGAATAGTCTTTGGCTCTTGATAGCATCAGCGAACAGGCCAAGGATTATTGCTTGAAGTCCGGTGGTTATCAGAAGGGGTGCTGCAATTGCAGTGGGTAGGTGAGGCGAGACCGTTCCGGTTTGGATAAAGCGAGTTAGCACTATGGCTCCAAGGATAATCCCAAACAGAATAAGGATCATTCCGATGAACGAGAGTATTTTCAATGGGTGATAACCCCAGTAGGTACCAAGGATTATTGCTCCGGCTCTGCGAGCGTAGGTGGTCAAGCTGGGAATCAGCCTGGACTCTCCTTGCCTCGGCCTAAATTCTATGGGTATCTGCTCGATTTTGAGCCCCTTGTATTTGGCTTCAATTATGGTTTCCTGAACATAGGTGTATTTCCCGGAGAGGTTCATTCTTAAAGCTGCTTCTCGAGAAAAGGCCCTGAAGCCACTCTGGGCATCTTTTATCAGCATACCGGAAACCTTATTAGTAAGCCAGGTAGCAACCTTATTCCCTATTCTCTTGCTCCTGGGCATAAAGTCGAGCCTATCAATATCCCGCCAGCCTAAGACTATGTCAGCTTTGTCCTCTACCAGAGGCTTTACCAATGCAGGGATTTCCTTGGCATTATATTGGCCATCGCCATCTATGTTCACTATGATGTCTGCTCCCATTTCCAGGGCAGCCTCCAGACCGCCTTTGAAGGTAACCCCTAGCCCTTCGTTTTTTCTGTGCGACAGGATGCTGTCCGCCCCAGCCTCTCTTGCCTTCTCTACAGTGCCATCGGTAGAGCCGTCATCCATGACAAGGACCTCTACTGCCTCTACCCCTTCGACCTCCCGAGGAATTTCGGCAATTACATCGGCTATGGTTTTCTCTTCATTATATGCCGGTATGGTTACCACCAGTTTCACCAGCATACTCCTTCATAACAGTGGCAAATACTTTTTGCCCTCTCAGGGTCCAAAGCCCTTCGCCCATCGATAACTATCTTCCCTGTATATATGTTTTCATCCTTGAATTCGTCCCACTCAGTGAGGATCAAAACACAATCACATCCGTCGACGGTATCTTTGGCGCTGTCACCATATTCCAAACCTTGAGGGGAGGTTTCCTGCATTTTTGGCATAGCCTTAGGATCATATGCTTTTACCTGAGCCCCTTGAAGCAACAATTGGTGTATTACTTCAACCGCAGGCGCATGCCTGATATCATCGGTATCCGGTTTAAATGCTAAGCCAAGAACGGCTATCTTCTTGTCCCTTAGCTCTCCCAGTTTTCGTATGACGATTTCTATCATTTTTAGAGGTTGTGCTCTATTCACGTGGTGAACAGCGCTCAAAATTGCTGGTTTCCCACCCATCTTCTCATATTTGTGGACTAACGCTTCCAAATCTTTAGGCAAACAGGAGCCACCGAAACCAATGCCCGCATTTAGAAACGACCTCCCTATTCTAGGGTCATGGCCCATCCCTTCTGCCACTTCGTAAACATCTATCCCCAGCTTTTTGCATAGATTCCCTATCTCGTTGATGAAGGAAATCTTCGTGGCCAGGAAGGCATTGCTGGCAAACTTTATCATTTCGGCGGTCCTTATTCCTGTTCTCAAGATAGGAGCATCAAACCCGTTGTAAATACGTTGTACAGAGTCTCCAGACCTTTGGTCATACTCTCCCACTATGATCCTGTCTGAGTTCAGAAAGCAATGTAACGCCCTTCCTTCCTGAAGGAACTCTGGATTGACAGCTACACCAAAGTCCTTGCCAACTCTTTTACCTGAATATTGCTCCAAGAGGGGTATAATGATCTCCTCCGTTGTTCCCGGAACCACGGAGCTTTTGGTTATCACGACATGGTATCCTTCTTTTCTGCTCAATGCCTCCCCGATTCTCTTTGTTGATTGTTTGACATGAGTGAAGTCAGCATTCTCGCCGGAGTCGGAAGAGGTGTCGACACAAATAAAGGTCACCTCTGAACTTAGAACCTCCTCATAGTCCGAGGAGGCCCTCAAGTTGGCCCTTTGTCTCACATACGTATCGAGTGATTCGGCCAGTTGACCCTCATAGAATGGCGGCTCCGCTCGATTAATCATATCAACCTTGTCTTTGTCAATATCAATGCAGGCCACATTATGCCCTTTGCTGGCCAATCCAGTAGCAGTGATCAGGCCCACATAGCCGCTGCCAACAACTGAAATCTCCATGGTTACTCTACGACCAAGCTGCTCCCATCCGTCTTTACATATCTAAGGCCTCCTGAAGGAGGCCATGCGCTGCCAATATAATACAGTATGATACAGGCTGTGCAAAGAACGGAATCGCACCCGTTATCTTCGCTCCGCATTATGACAACCATCTCGACTGCCCAATCATCCGCCTCCGGGCACTGTCCGAGGCCGGTTGATTTTGGAAGCACCCGATTTCAGCTTCAAGTTCTCGGCCTCGCCTCTTGTTTATTGCTTTGCCTCCAAATCTCTGTAGTTGCCTTATCTATCAGGCATGCCTTGCCTCATGTACTGGACACCTACATCTCTACACAGCCTACTTATCAAGACGGAACCTATGGGCAAAAGGTTCCTGTTTTACCTCCTTCCACTCATTGAGGCCGCTCCATTTTGAGAGTCTCCCGTCCTAGCTATCCTTCTCACAGGTGGATATAGTCCCACCCACTTACTGTGCTGGCGGTGATAGTCAAGCAGCATCGCTGATTTCCCAAGTTATAGCCCCTGTCGTTCATACTGTCAAGCTTTCCCAGGGCCAGGTTGTGTGCTTTGGCGATATCTACACTCACCTGATTCCCAAGACCCGTTTTGACTTCTGTGAACTTATATCATATAAATAGTAAAACGTCAACTGCGACACTGCTGGATGTCACCATCATGAAAGCCATGATTCTAGCCGCCGGAGAGGGGACCAGACTTAGACCGTTGACGCTGAGCACCCCTAAAGTGATGCTGCCCCTTGCTGGCAAGCCTCTGCTGGAGTATACACTTGACCTGCTGCGTTTCTACGATATTACCGAGGTGGCTATCAATCTCCACCATCTGCCAAAGGTGGTGATGGATTGGCTCGGCAATGGGGATAGATTTGGCGTCCGTGTTACTTACTCTGTAGAGGACCCCATCCTTGGCACGGCAGGAGCATTAACCAAATTGCGAGGTTTCTTCGATGATACCTTTGTTGTTATCTATGGTGACATGCTGACCGACCTGGACATCTCGTCTCTAAAGGAGTTCCACCAGGCCAAAGGAGCTCTAGCTACAGTGACCCTTTTTGAAGTGGCAGACCCCGGCGGTTATGGCATCGTGGAAATCGACAGCGAATACCGAATACTTCGCTTTGTGGAAAAACCAGCACCGGGGACAACAACCAGTAACCTGGCCAATGCCGGAATCTACATGCTCCAGCCTGAGGTCGTAGATCATATTCCCTCAGATACTTTCTACGACTTTGGATATGACGTCTTTCCAGCGCTGCTCAGCAAAGGGGCAAGATTATACGGCTATATAACTACCGGTTCTATGCTTGATACCGGGACTATGGAGAATTATCGTAGCGCTGAGCGAGACTTGCTGGAAGGAAGGTTTCCTCCAAAGAGAGTTTCCTCCACCAGATAACAAATAATATGCCCGGCAGTAATGTGTGCTTCCTGGATACGGGGTGTATCTGCTGAGGGGACAGAGAGTACGTACTCGGCGATTTCCTTGAGTTTTCCCCCTTGACCAACGAAGGCTACGGTAGTGAGTCCGCAACGTTTTGCCTCCTCAATCCCTGCAATCACATTGGGTGAGTTACCACTGGTACTGATGCCGATAGCGATGTCACCCTTCTTGGCTAGCCCCCGGAGTTGTCTGGCAAACACCTCCTGGTAGTCATAATCATTGGCAATAGCAGTCAGAGAGGAGGTGTTAGCGACGAGGGCAATCGCTGGCAGAGGGTCTCGGTCGAGGTAGAACTTACCGGCTAGCTCACAGGCAATGTGCTGAGCATCTGCCGCGCTGCCCCCATTACCAAAGAGCAGCACCTTGTTGCCCTTGCGAAGAGCCCGAACCATTTGGCCAGCTATCTCCAAGATCATGTCTGTTTGACTGATCAAGGCTGTTTTGAGCGCCACGCTGTCCTCAATTTGTCTCGCTACGATAGCCGCCTGACGTTTCACCGCTCTTAGACCTCGTTTACCCCCCAGCTCTGCATACCCCGGAGGTCAAAAGTGAAGGCAACAATCTTGCCTCCGGCTTCCTCCAGTTTCTCCGCCACGATATGTTTCTTATCAAATTCACAAAGGAAAAGCAAATATCCGCCGCCTCCCGCTCCCAGCAATTTGCCGCCAATGGCACCCTCTTGCCTGGCCACTTCATAGAGTTCGTCAATACCGGGTTCTGTCATCTTGGTGGAGAACCTTTTCTTGCAGCACCAGGCCTCGTGAAGCAGCAGGCCAAACTCGTTTAGCTTTCCTAGCAGGAGGGCATTTTTCATGTCCGAGGCAAGCCTCTTGGTTTCGTCTAGAGCCAGGACTACGTCCTCCTTCCTCTGAACATAGCCACTTACTTGGTCATCGATAATGCCAGCAGAAGTCCTGGTCGCTCCAGTGTAGCAAAGCATCAGGCGGTATTCCAACTCATTAAGCGTACCCCGCTTAATGCGAAGGGGATTCACGACAGTTGTCTTGCCAAGGAATTCAATGAAATTGAACCCGCCAAAGGTAGCCGCATACTGGTCCTGTTTTCCCCCTTTTATCCCTACTTCCTCCCTCTCGATATGATGGGCGAGTTCAGCAATTTCGTAGTCAGTGAGAGATAAGCTAAGCCAGTGTCTAAAGGCACCGACAATAGCCACCACCAGTGCAGAGGAGGTTCCCAATCCTGAA
>JAUWXW010000062.1 GCA_030616195.1 Chloroflexota bacterium
CCAAAGAACGTAGTCGTCTAGGTCCTGGTCGTAATATCCCAGGCTATGGTATATCTCTCGTAACCTGGCCTCGTCTATGGTCCTCATATCCCACCAACGCCTCACGTCAACCCTGGTGGGTATCGCTCTCACTAGCTGCAACAAATTCTCTTGCCAGAAGCCAGAGTACCCCATAGTCTTGTAGGCCATCTTAGCATCATCGTCGCCGATGAGCTTTCTGCGATGGAGATCGCCAAGCTCGAACCTCCCCGGCTGCCGCCAGTGACTAAACCAGTACCTACTGCCCCAAAGGTCGGGCTCCTCATCCTTGATCCCTACCTTCGCGAACGGCTCACTTAGCCATCCGGGTAGGTCGAAAAACTCCTTCCACCTGGCTATAACGTCAGGGTCGAAGGCAGAGAAGTCAGCGAACCGCACCATATCAGCAAGCGGCGGCACTTGCCAGAATAACTTGAGCATACTGTCAGCGTCCTCCTCGGAGTAGCCCATGCGCTCCAGGTTTTCCTTAGCCTTCTCCTGGCTATCAAATTTCCGGAGGAAAAGGTCTCTGAAATCGCCCTCTTTGGGGATAGCCCGGTAAGCGTCGATGAGGTTCTGGATCTGATCATCTCGATAGCCCAGGTCTGCTAGGTTGTCCTTGGTCTGCTCAATCGTCATACTCCCACGAAAAAGGGCGGTAACAGCTTCGATAGGGATAATCCTGGTCTGTCTCGCCGCATTTGACGACCTGTGAGCCACCAAATCAGCCCAGGGTTGTAAGCCGGCGGAAATAAACGGGCCGAGAAACATATAAATTACAAAGCCGAGGAGCGCACCTGCTTGACCGCCCGCCTCTCCTAAAAGCTCTTTAACCTCATCGGCCTGTTCCTGCCCCATCTCGCCCTTTGCTACCTTTGTGTCCACATAGCCACCGATGCCGGTATGAAGCTCTTGACCGACGGTATCCATAACCGCCTCAGTACCGAACTTGATAGCCCACTTGATCGGCAGGATAAAAAACCCTGCGATGTGGAAGGCGGCTATCTATAGGGTTATCCAGTTATTGTCACCCTGGGACTTGGCGGCGGCCCTCTCAGCGTAACGCTGATCCAGCCCCAGCCCTTCGACAGTCCGCAGGAACTCACTGATCTGTTCTTCCTGGTTTTGATCATTCGGCAGCATTTAATCCTCCTCCCACCAGATACGGTTGATAAACTCCTCGATTGCCCACCAGAAGGGGAGCGCGGCAAAGGAGAGGAACGCTCCGGCCATGCCACCAAACCAGCCGGCGGGGTCTACTGAAATATCATCAATATCCTTGAACCTCGCCCTGATCCAGTCCCATATAGCATCGAAGGTAGGAAAAGAGGGGATCTGGATCTGAGCGATCAGATCCTTGACGTAGTCAACCACATAGTCCCAGACCTCCCAGGGCTTCACGATGTCAGGGGGGATCAGGGCGTACACCCGATCCCTGATCATTATCCAGATGTTAAATTCCGGGTCCCTCAGCCAGTTGAAGTAGGTATCAATGAAATTCCAGAAGTATGCTGTAACCCAGTCCCAGGGGTTCAGCCCAGCAAAAAAGTATACTCTGATCCTCTCATAGATAGTCTCCCAACTGAGAAGATCCAGCAGGGAACTTCTGACTTCCTCGAACCAGCGCCCGAGCATGACTACCTCGAACTGGAGACTGTTGAACCACCAGGCGATGTCCTCGAACTTGTCAGCGCACCAGTCCCCAAGGTAGGGAAATTCCCTGGCGGTATCGGCTAGGGACCTAAAGGTTTTATAGAATAGCCAGAGGATATTCGAGATTATACCGAGGAGCCACATCGCTCACCTACCTTGAGAGAATGGTGATCTCTACCTCTGCGGCCTCGGTCTTTTCCACCACCTTCTCTATCTGCTTCTTGATTGCGATAGCCTCCTCATCGGTAGTGTCCGACAGCATGACCCTGATGATCGCCCTCATATTGCACCTCCTTTATTCATGGGTGGAGCCGGTGAAGGAAACCCCACCGCCGGTAGATACTCGGCAAAGGAAGGAACACCGGCTCCACCATAAGCCCCGCACCAGGGCTACCACCTTAGTATATCACCTTGATGATGGTTGTGCAGATGATGATGATGGTGATCAGGGTGATAAACCCCACGACTCTCCCGAAGGCGTAGTAGTGATACTCCTTGCGCGGGGTGTATTCGGCCTGCTTGGTGCAGCGATACCTGGCCCACCAGGGGCAAGCGGTCTCCGCCCATCCCAGGACGAAGGCGTGCCACTCCTCGCTGGTGTCCATGAAAGAAAAGGGCATCTTCACCCTACCGCCTCCTCCTCTTCTCGATCCGGGACTTTAGCTCGTAGCCCCCCAGCCCGGAGATGGCAACCAGGGCGAGGCCGAGGAGGGCGCCATCAATGCCCTGCCACAGGGCGATCCCCTCCAGGGTGACGATGGCGATGATGGCGATGATCGGTGTTGCCCGCATAGGTCTCCTTAAACTACTAGCCCGTATGATTTTGCCGCTGGCGGTGCTTCTATTTCCCCCTCGCCATAGAGGCTCAAGGCATAGTTGGCAATAAGAGTGTATGTTTTCTGTCCCGGACTAAACTGGTCAAAATGCTTATAGTAAACTCCTGCATACCCTGCGCTATCAGTCTCTATATACCCACCACTAAAATAACACCCGATATAATCCCCAACCTGGACATCAATAGACAGGCCTGGGAATGTCTGCTTACTACCCGAGGCGACATTGCCAATGGTGGCAGAGTCTCGAAGGGTGAAATCGGGAGGCGTGCCGTAGAATGTCCCCACCTTCACCCCGACACCTGAGGTGAAAAACCAGAGCTCCACTTTGGTAATTGTCCCAGAGGCATTGGCTGGGTTATCAAGACATACATAAGTCCAAAGTGAGTCTATGATGGTGGCTCTGTCTATGGCATCAGGCCCAATATCTATATCAGCCATTATCCCTCCTTATATCACCGGCTCCTTACAATGCAGTAGCACCGTCAAGTCTGCTCCCGTTACTGTGCTGCCCACCTGGTCAATGTCCATGGTAAGCTCCGCGGCAGCAGCCAGGGCGGTATCGGAAAAAATATGGTTATCGTCCTCAGTAGTCCCGGCGATGTCTATCTCCGGCTTGGTGGTAAACACGGTAGTCCCATCCTCGTTTATATCAACGATTAGCGCGGCGCCGGTGGGGGCTGTTTTTACATGAAGCTCCACATCCTCTATGATAGTAGCCCGCTTCATGCGAAAGGTAGGCCCTTGCTCTGTCCCTGTGGCTACATCCCCTGGCACGAACCACACATAGGTTCTAGGGACATAGAGTATATCTGCACCACCAGACTGGTGGGAGGCTTCATGGGCTTTAGGAGGCTGATCATCGGCAAGCTCACCACTTAGCCCTGCCACGCTTATCTCCGCTCCGCCCCCATTCTCATGCAGGGCCGCAAGGTGCTGGTGGTTGTGATCGGACCTTGCGAAACTATGGGCAGACCCCTCTGCATCGGCGGCTTCACTGATAGAGCCGGCTGCTGCACAGTCCAGGGGATCACTGCCATCTTCGGGATCATGGCTGTCCTTGTGGGCTTTAGGGGGCTGATCATCGGCAAGCTCACCACTTAGCCCTGCCACGCTTATCTCCGCTCCGCCACCATTCTCATGCAGGGCCGCTAGGTGCTGGTGGTTATGATCGGACCTCGCGAAACTATGGGCAGACCCCTCTGCATCGGCGGCTTCACTGATAGAGCCGGGTGCCGCACAGTCCAGGGGATCACTGCCATCTTCGGGATCATGGCTGTCCTTGTGGGCCGCAGGGACAGGAGCCTCCGCTACCCACTCCCCGGCAACATTATCCCATATTAACGCCTCATTGTCTGCGGGCGCAGGGACATTGACATCACCAATGTCATTTAGCGCATCAACAGTTTCCACGATGTATTGCGCTCCTGTGGCGGATACCTTGATCGGTCTCCACTCTTGGCCTGCATCATACCAGCCACAGCCTAACACTCCTTCGCCCATCGTTGCCTCCTCACGGCTCATTCTGGGTTATGATCACATCATCAACATAGCTTACCTTAGCTGCATCTGCGGGGTTTTGGAGCTTAATCTGCACCTGGAGGAAGGGGCTGACAACAGCACCTGCATTCCAGGGAATAAGACCAGCCATGCTATAAGGCTCACTATTCAAAATAACATCAACGAACTCCATGGCCTCCAAATCAACCACGAGTTTCAGGGTGTTAAAGGCGTATTCTCTGGGGTAAGGATTAACGCCGGTAGCGAAAACATGCCAGTTCATGTCTGTCCCGTAATACTCCAGGGTCTTATCTGGCTGGTTATACCTTACAGCGTAATATGCCCTGGTAGCGCCATCATAATAATAAAGACTGCACTCCAATATGGTATTGGAGGTGGAGAGCGTAAAGGAGAACTCTAGCCCTAGCTTAGAGACAGTAGGGACAGCCATATAGTGGGTTATATAAGAGAGAAAATCCGTAGTAGCACTTGTAGCCAACTTGCATGAGAACGCACCATTTCGCTTATAGACAGTAGACCAGGTGGGGTAATCGGCTCCGATAGTGGCCCCCTTTATCCAGGCCCCAAGCCCGCCCTCAAAGCCGTCAAGCCATATCACATCGCCCCTGCGATCAAAGGTGACAATAGAGCTAAGCCTGGCAGCAAGCTCCGCCAGGTCAATGCCGCCATAGACGGTTGTTCTGGGGGCCATTTCAGCCCAATCCTTTGTACCGTGTGCCATGTTACTTCGTACTCCCCTTTGGTCTAACCCCCAGGAGCTTCAACAGGGTATCCAATACTCCCTGCTGCACCCTCCACGGCTCCCGGATCTCCTGGGGCAGTATCGAGAAGCGGAAGGTGAGGGTGTGGGGGAAGGCATCATCCTCATTCCACCCTATCAGAGTAAAGGGAGCATCACCCTTATTTATCAGGAAATGCTCCCTTATCTCGTGTATGTAATTGTCCCAGTTATAGTCAGCCCCCTCATTCGAGGGCCACCGGGGAGTGAGAGCCTGGCGCACTCTGCCATGAGCCAGGCCAGCGCAACCCCTGGGGAACTGGACACTTACAAAGTGAACTATCCCCGTACCAATGTCAACGTCCTGCTCTAGCGGGGCGGTCTTAGTGGTGGTGGCCGGGATAGTGAGGTCGTAGAGGAAGTCCACAATCTACGGCCTCCATCCTGCCGGTAGGGGCCGCCACATGACCAGGACCCCATCAACGTGACTACCTACATCAACGTAGATCCCCCTGGGGCAAAGGATAGGCTCAGGGGGATCTAGTGGAACCGCCTGGCCTCCAACGGGATCTTGCAGGATAACCACTACATTCCCGCTCGTACTGTCGCCATCGTAGATAGTGGCTGAACCAGCACCTCTAAGGCTGAGGTGAGCGTAGATAAGCTCAGAGGGTACTTTACTCACCACCTGGTCTACTCTAACCCAGGTCCAGCCAGCATACCCCTTCTCGTACCAGGGATGTGTACCCCTCTTGAGGTCGTCGGGCGACCCCCGCATCTTCATAACCACAGCGACCTCCTAGAAGTACGTCCTATACTGTTGCGCCATGATGTAGAACGTCTCGGGTCCAGCTAGATCAGCGCCCCCCTTTACCCGGATAGTGTTATCATGCTCCTGCGCCTGCCACCAGTCCTCGATGTCGGCTTGCTCTCCCATTGGGAAGCAAAGGACGCCGTGTATAATGTGGCCCTTAATACGGAAAGCCTGGTATCCGATATCGGAGGCACACTTATAATCGTTGTCAGGGCCGAAGGGTACGGCGTTCAGCACCGCAGAGGCACAATAGACAGCACCATCAACAGTTATGCCCTGGGTAGCAGCGTGCCATATCGTCTTGCCGGTCGTCTGGTCAAGGTCGGCAACGAAGTGTTCGTGGTACATCGGGTTCTCTTGTTTGTGAAGGTACTCGAACTCCTCATTCTCCATGTCGAGTATGACGTGCTTTCGGTTGTCCTCCTCGATCTCGATATGCGCGACGATAGCACCCAGCCACTTGTCCACCTTACGAGCCTGGACATACACCTTGCGGATTGGATAGTCCCTTGGTAGCTCTACCCGCTCAGTTCCGTTAGCAGTCGGGTTATACTCCTTAACGGTCTTATTCATCAGAAAGCCGGTTGGAGTTATGAGCTTCTGATCGAAGCAGTCAACAATCACGCTCAGGTAATTGGCAGCGATGTCAGCGATCGGCGCATCCTCGTCGTAGGTGATCCGCATCTGTGGATTTTTGAACTTCTTTGGATCAAACGCCAACTCCTCATCCCACATATAGCGCCCGAAGTTGAGGTTGTATATGGCTATCAACCCCCAGGCAGGCACTAGGGAGCCTGAGCCTAGATTGTCACGGCGGCTGTCATAATGGTCAATAGCCTGAGCCTGTAGGCCAGTGGCACTATACAGCACATCCGAGCCGTCGAGTACCTCGATCTTGGAGATCATGGTCGCAGGATGCTCGATACAGGTTGCGGTAGCCGGAACAATACCCTCCATGCGGACTAGGATCTTGGTGATAGGATCGGGTATGTTGATGTCAATGATCTCCGTACCGGAAGCCCCCACATCCTTGCGGGCCATCAACTCAGTGTATCGGTATTTCATGTCTTATCATCCTCCCTTATCTAATCCCTCCTACCTCCCCTATCAACCTTTACCGGCAGCTTTGCGCCATGCCTTGACGACAGGCTTCAACCGGAGGTCGATGTTGGACATCGGGTCAACAGTTGGAGCTGGCAGCCGACTGACCTCGGATTGCACCGCTGAGTAGATCGGGCCAAACTTCTCCTGCCACTTGGCAAGGGACTCTCGGATCCTGGTTCCGATAACCGCTCCGCCCTTTTCCATCGCAGCGCTGCGCCACTCCTCGTTGGAGACCCTCTTAACACCAGCTTGCCGGCTCTTTTTCATTAGAGCCTCGGTTATCTTGGCGTTATAGTTAGCCTCAGCCTGGTCGGAAGCCGCGCGGGACTGCCAATCAGCCTTACTAACACCCATCCGGTAGCGCTCAGGGATAACAGTAGTCGCAGCCTCAAAGTTAGCCCTGGCCTCCTCGATTGTTTTCATTACACCCATGTTAAACCTCCTCTGTTTCTTCTACCATTAGAGCTTGGAGGTCTGCACTATCAAGCTCCTCAAAGACCTTCCGCTCGTCAACTAGCTCCATCATGGAGATACCACCAGCGGGGATCTTGATTATCTTCCTTTCCCAGAAGTAGTTACCTGTGTTCGGATCATATATCTTCTCTGTCAGTCCCACCTCCATTTCGTCTAAAATAAACTTAGGTTGCAGCAACATACCCAGGTATCCTTTATTGGCGCGGGTGTAGACCCTGACAAGCCGGCCTACCCTGGTGAGCAGATATTTCACATCCTCACAAGTCCATGACCATAGCGTACGCCACTTCTCGATCTCCTCGGCCATCTCCTGCTTGCTCATGGTCTTGGTGTCTGCCCACTTCTCGTCCACTTTAGCCTCTTGCTCAACCCATTACATTCTGTTCGGCCGGCGGGGTAGCTGTAGACTCTCACTCCAGGGGCTAGGACTCCTGTGAAGCGCTCCCCTAGCACACTTCCAAGTGCTCTGTCCTCCCCGCCGGTCTCTCAGATAATGTATCACCACTTTTAAGATCTGTCAAGAGGGCTTGAGTCCTGTCATTTTGCTTAGTGAGGCGTAGACAGTCACCCCCCTCTTTTAAGGGGTTTTGTAGGTCAAATCTGAAGCGTTACAGGGGGTTTTTAGCAGGTCTCTAGACGGTGTTTGGCAAAAGAGTAGCCGGTGGACGATCTTAACAAAGAAAGAAAAGTGGGAAAAAGGAAAACGACAAAAAAAGAAAAACCAAAAAGTTGACATAAAAAAGTCACGCTGGGCGGGGGGTGTGGCGAAGGCGCACGAACGAGCGAGACCCGCCC
>JAUWXW010000108.1 GCA_030616195.1 Chloroflexota bacterium
TCTCATCGGTGGGGGCGATGGTGGCACCTTGCGGGAAGTACTTAAGCACGAGATAGTGAAAAGAGTCCTGGTTGTCGAGCTGGATACCGGCGTCATAGAAGCGTCCCAAGAGTTTCTCCCTAATCTGTCATCGGGTTTCGCTGATCCAAGAACACAGGTTCTGGAGTCGGATGGAGCAGACTTCCTCGCCCAAACAAAAGAGAGTTTTGATCTCATTATGGTTGACTCAACAGATCCTGTTGGTCCGGCAGAAGCTCTTTTCACCAGCCAGTGCTTCGCCCATGCCTTTTCAGCTCTAAGGACAGACGGCATGTTTGTAGCTCAAACCGAGTCGCTGCACTTTCACCGCGGTCTTATTCACCAGGTACATCGCAGACTGGCCCAGGTATTCAACCTGGTGGACTTATATACGGTTTCCTTAAGTACCTATGCCGGCAATTGGTGGACCTTCTCTATTGCCTCGAAGGTACATGATCCAAGACAGGTGCTCAGGAAACCCGAGGTATCCACCAGATATTATGCGGAGGATGTTCACCGTCACGCTTTCCTGCCAAAGAGCCTGTACGAAAAGCTGATGACTGAAGATTAAATGCCGACCCGCTGGCCGATTTACCTCCCGGCAATTAAACTCTCCTCAGCAGGGATGAATAACCAAATTGACATCCTATCTACCCTCATGTAGAGTGGACACACAGAGAAGATGAAAGGCTCGCTTCGTTTGGGCAAGATCCTGGGCATTACGATCCAGCTGCATTTCTCCTGGTTCATAATCTTTGCTTTTTTGACCTATAGCTTTGCCGTCAGCTTCCTCCAAGACTATGAGCGGTGGGAAAGGGTAGTAGCTGGGCTGTCTATCAGCCTTCTCCTTTTTGGCTCTGTGCTGGTTCACGAGCTGGCCCATAGTCTTGTGGCCATCAGAAACGGCATCCAAGTAAAAAGCATTACCCTTTTCATCCTCGGCGGGGTTGCCCAGATAGCCCGCGAAGCAGCACGCCCCAGGACTGAGCTGCTGATAGCACTTGCCGGGCCGCTGTGCAGCTTACTGCTGGCAGGCATTTTCGGTCTGATATGGTTTCTCATACAGGTTAGCAAGGACCAAGGGATCACCTTCGATAGCGCCCTTGATAACCCGGTTTTCTGGTTAGCCTGGATTAACCTGATACTAGCCTTATTCAACCTCATACCCGGCTTGCCTTTAGATGGAGGGCGTGTGCTCCGTGCTATTATTTGGCGAAGCACGGGGGATTACAGGAGAGCCTCCCGTATAGCTTCGCTGGCGGGACGGGCAGTGGCCTACTTATTCATTGGCGCCGGGATCACAATGGTGGTTGTTTATATGTTTGATGAAGGGCAGAATCCCTCTGCTGGAATTTTTTGGGTCTTCATTGGCTTTTTCTTGCACTATACCGCAACTGCCAGTTATCGCCAGGTGCAGTTGCGCGAAGCCGTGCGAGGCTTAACGGCCCGGTCGGTGATGGACACTCACTACGTTGCCGTTCCTCCCAGCCTTAGTCTGAGGGCTCTAGTGCAGAGTTACGTCGCTCTCACCGGCCGCCGAGACTTTGTGGTAGCTGAGGAGCGGAGGTTGCAAGGGATGTTAACCTTTGACAGCATCGAGTCAGTGCCTCAGTCTCGCTGGGATACTACTAGAGTGGGCGACGTGATGGTCCCGGCAGATAAGGTGATAAGCGCTGACCCCGGAGAGGAAGCCCTCAGTGTACTGGAACGGATGGATGAGCATAGCATAAACGAAATGCCGGTGGTAAAGGATAGAGTGATCCTGGGCATAATTGTTCGGCAAAAGTTGCTCCAGTTCATGCGACTGCGCTCCGGGCTGCGCGTGTAGCTATGGAAAGAAGGCGGGTTTCTTTTGTAGTTGAGGGAATCGACATCGCTGGGGAGTTATACCTTCCAGAGGATAGCGGGCGGGCTTTGCCCTCCCTTTGTATTTGTCACGGTATTCCCTCCGGGAAGCCTGCAGACCCCAATGATGGGGGGTATCCTCTACTGGCTGAGAAGTTCTGCGCTGCTGGCTTTATCACTCTGATTTTTGGTTTCAGGGGAACCGGGGCAAGCGGGGGTAACTTTGACATCATGGGTTGGGTGAGAGACCTTGAGACGGCTATCGATTACTTATGTTCCTGCCCGGAAGTAGATAAGGCTAACCTCTGCCTGATGGGTTTTAGTGGGGGAGCTGCTGTCTCGGCTTACGTGGCTGCCCGCGACCCCAGAGTGAGCAAGGTCATTCTTTGCGCCTGCCCGGCCGAGTTTCGCCTTGTCGCCGACAACCAGGGTTGGCAGCCTTCGGTCGATCACTTTCGCCGCATTGGCATAATCAGAGACAAGGATTTTCCCCCCTCCATGGAGGACTGGCTGGAGGGCTTCAGACATGTTGCTCCCCTTCAATGGGTAGACAAGATTGCTCCCAGGCCCGTACTGCTGCTGCAGGGTACAGAAGACGATATGGTGGAGGCAAGTCAGACCCAGCACCTTTTTGACAAAGCAAAGGAACCTAAAGAAATTGCTTTCATCGAGGGAGGGGAGCACAAGCTGCGACTGAGCGAAAAGGCTATGGATACTGCCTTGAAGTGGCTGAAGCAGCAGTCAAGTTAAATTGACCCAGGGATCGCGAAGGGTATAGAATTCTCATGTAAGGTTGTTGCACGGATAAGGGAATATAAGGGTGAGCTTGCACGAGTCCTGCGGCATTTTTGGGATCTACGATCCAGATGAGGACGTGGCGAGGCTCGCCTTTTTTGCTCTGTTTGCCCTTCAGCATCGAGGGCAGGAGAGCAGTGGTATCGCTACCACTGATGGTGACAGTACTTGGGTACACACGGGGATGGGGCTCGTATCTCATGTTTTTGATGAGGCCAGCTTGAGTCGACTAACAGGTAACATTGCTATTGGGCACAATCGCTATTCCACCATGGGGTCAAGCCGCCTGGCCAATGCCCAACCTATACTGGTGGAAGGCGCTCCTGGGAAGATAGCTGTAGCCCACAATGGAAACGTCATCAACGCTGACGTTCTGCGCCAGGAACTGACTGAAAAACGCTGTCGGTTTTCCACCACCACCGATTCCGAAGTCATCGCCTACCTTCTCATCGCCTCACCGGGGCGAACCTGGGAGGAGAGAATCAGCCATGCCATGCACCGACTACAGGGGGCATATTCACTGGTGGTCCTCACCCATGATTCCTTGATAGGTGTTCGTGATCCCCTAGGGGTGCGCCCCCTTTGCCTGGGTAGGCTCGACAGTGGTGGTTGGGTGCTGGCTTCGGAAAGTTGTGCTTTGGATCACATTGGTGCCAGGTTCGTTCGTGAGGTTGCCCCTGGAGAGATAGTGACGATTGATTCCAGTGGCAGGAATACTAGCTTCCAGGGGGTTGAGCCAGAGAGAAACGCTATATGCGTTTTCGAGTATATCTACTTTGCCCGCCCCGATACCACCATAGGTGGCCGGCCCCTCTACTGGGCACGGGAAGGTATGGGCAGAGGACTGGCTCAAGAATATCCTGTGGCCGCTGACGTGGTCATTGGCGTTCCCGACTCGGCAACCATAGCCGCCATCAGCTACGCCCGGGAGTCAGGCACTCCTTTCATGGAAGGTCTTCTGAAGAATCGTTATGTCGGGCGCACTTTCATCGAACCTGACCAAAGGATAAGAGAGCTAGGCGTCGCAATTAAATTCAACCCCTTGCGAGAGATATTGGAGGGAAAGCGAGTGGTGGTAGTCGATGATAGCATCGTGCGGGGCACCACTACTCCGCGCATAATCGCTTTGCTTAGAAAGGCAGGAGCGAAGGAAATACACATGCGCGTCTGCGCTCCCCCTATCTGTTACCCATGCTTCTTCGGAGTGGACATGGCGACGCGGTGGGAGCTTCTCGCCGCTCGCAAGAGCGTCCCCGAGATCCAAGAATTCATCGGGGCGGATTCTTTGGGCTATCTCAGCTTGGAAGGTTTGATACAGGCAGTGGGATTGCCCGGGGAGAGCCTCTGCCTTGCCTGCCTTACCGGTGATTACCCCATCCCGGTGCAGTTGGAGATGGACAAGCTGGCACTGGAAGCGCTACCACCAGAAGGCCTGGGTTCATAGCACCAGGAAAGAGTCACGCCAGCAAAGCTAGCCTATTCACGACTGTACTACTTGCGTATAATGAAGGATACAGGCAAATTTGGATTCTTTAATTTAGTGCTTCGGATTTGGGGTTTGACCCTTGTTTGGATTATGCCCAACCATTCAGAATCCTAGACACAAAAAATGGATAAGGCAGAACGGAAATATGCTGCTGCTGGGGTAGACATTGAGGCAGCGGATAGAGCCAAGGAGCTCATCAAAAAGCATGCCCGTGCCACCTTACGCCCTGAGGTGCTGACCGACATCGGCTTCTTTGGCGGATTGTTTGAACTTAAGGGTTACCGTGAACCAGTTCTCGTTTCCAGCACTGATGGGGTGGGGACAAAGCTGAAGATCGCTTCTGCCCTGGGGAAGCACAATACCATTGGCATTGATCTGGTGAACCACTGTGTCAACGATATTCTTACCTGCGGGGCTGCCCCCCTTTTCTTCCTCGATTATGTTGCTACGGGCAGGATCATACCGGAAACGGTGGAGAGTATTGTGGAAGGGATAGCCGCTGCTTGCCAGGCAGTGAACTGTGCCCTTATCGGCGGTGAGACGGCGGAGATGCCAGGTGTCTATGCGGATGAGGACTACGAAGTGGCGGGGTTCATTGTCGGGGTAGTGGAAAAGAGCGAACGGATCGATTACAGGCTGATCAAAGCTGGAGATGTTATGCTGGGGTTGCCCTCCAGCGGGCTGCACACCAACGGCTATTCCCTGGTGCGAAAGGTTTTCGGAGTTGAGCCTTCAGA
This sequence comes from Chloroflexota bacterium, assembly GCA_030616195.1. The sequence goes on from JAUWXW010000108.1 coordinate 4,882, forward strand.
CCTGAACGCTTTCTATCCGGAATGGGGAAGAACGCTGGGGGAAGAGTTGCTCGAACCTCATCGCTGCTACTACCCCCAGCTCAAGTCGGCGCTAAGATTGGTTAAGGGTATGGCCCACGTCACGGGAGGGGGACTGGTGGGCAACGTACCTCGTGTGTTACCGCCAGGTCTAGCTGCTCGTTTCGATAAGGGCTCGTGGACTGTTCCTCCCATCTTCTCTCTGATCCAACAGCGGGGTGATGTTGCCATTTCGGAGATGTATCGGGTATTTAACATGGGCATATGAATGGTCATCTTCTGCTCCCAAGAGAGCGTCGGTGAACTTGGCCAGATGGTGCCCGAGGCAAAGGTTGTAGGTGAAGTAATCAAGCAGAAGGGCGAGGACAAGATAATCATAGCTTAGTCTGAAAGGAGCAACAGCATGCGAGCTATTCTGAGCGTTTCCGATAAGAAAGGATTGGTGGATTTTGCTCGGGGATTAGCGGAATTGGGGGTGGAGGTTTTCAGCACCGGCGGTACCAAAAGTACCTTAGTGGGGGCAGGAGTAGCAGTTGGCAGCATCTCTGACATAACCGGCTTTCCCGAAATCCTCGATGGCCGGGTAAAGACGTTGCATCCAGCAGTCCACGGCGGAATCCTGGCCAGGCGGAATATAGCCGACCACATGTCTCAACTTGCTGATAAAGGTATGCATACCATCGATCTGGTAGCGGTCAACCTCTATCCTTTCATGCAAACCATAGCCAAGGAAGGCGTTACCCTCGAGGAAGCCCTGGAGAACATTGACATTGGTGGCCCTACCATGATTCGAGCTGCTGCCAAGAACTTCCCTGATGTCATCGTTGTGGTTGACCCGGCCGATTATGACCTTGTTCTGGATCAACTGCGCCAGGGCGGTCTTGGAATAGAGGCGCGGCAAAAACTGGCACAAAAAGCTTTCCAGCACGTGGCCTACTATGACACTGCTATTGCTCAGTACCTGAGGAGTGAGGAGGAGGCCTTTCCCGAGGAGATGACCATCGCTTTGAGGAAGCGGTCTGATCTAAGCTACGGGGAAAACCCGCATCAGCAGGCTGCTTTCTATGCTGAAGAAAGGCCCCGGAGTCCGGGTGCCAGCATAGTTTCATCCACCCAGCTAGGAGGCAAAGCCCTTTCCTATAACAATATCCTAGACCTGGATGGGGCACTGAGGGCGGTCGTCGATTTCCCCGGTCCCACAATTGCAATTATTAAACACAATAACGCCTGCGGGTTGGCCAGCCACGAGGATCTGGCTGAAGCCTATAGACGAGCACTCACTGGAGACCCCGTATCTGCCTTCGGAGGAAT
>JAUWXW010000099.1 GCA_030616195.1 Chloroflexota bacterium
CCTGCTGCGTCGTGACGTCGATGTTGATCCCCGTGTCAATGGCCCGCTTCACCAGCTCAGGGATGCCCAGACTGAGAGCAGTGGCGGCGACAAGGCAGATGCAGGCAAGCAACGCCCATCCCCAGTGATTCTTGAGAAACTTCAGCAGCCTTATCAGTACTCTCATGTTCGGTGACTATCCAGCCCGGCTCGTGCTTGCGCCGCAACAGAAGGAAGCTGCACCAGTGACGCACCCACCAGGCTCTGAGTCTAAATGGCAGAACAAACCACACCCGGGGTTAGCCATCTCCTGCCAGACCCCGGATGGTGTTAATGAGCAAAGCAAACTCCCTATCATAGTCGTCTTCATCCAAATCGTCAAGGTAGCCCAAGCCCGTGTCCTTCTTCCTGAGCAGCAACAGCATCTCTTCTAGATTCTTGCCTGTCTCGGCAGCCGAGCTGACGGTTTCATACCACGCCAGGACTTTCTCTCTGTAGAGCTTTAGCCTTTCGAGCGCGTTATCATAACACCCAAAATGGCCGTAACACAGCTTCCGCGGCTCAAGTGCGATGAGCTTGTCTATAGAGGACAGGGTCTCTTCGAGTTTGAAAGGCGGTGGCGTTGCCAGCCTAACCGCTCCATCAATACAGACCCCCGCCGCTTCACCGGCTATCAGCACACCATTCGCTCTGTCGAAGACACTCAAGTGGTGGGCTGCGTGCCCCGGGGTAAGGTGTATCTCCAGCAATAGACCGCGTCCTAGGTCAAGTTCCATCTGGTCGGTAGCAGTCGCAATCCTATCCTCAGGCACCGGCTCGATGGGGCCATATTTGAGGGCGAGGTCGCCCAGGGTGTTGAGGCTACCCTGCCAAAGCTTCGTAGGGTCAATCAGATGGGAGCGAGCACGGCTGTGAGCCAGAATCTTGGCACTGGTCAGTGCCTTCATTGCCGTCCCTACTCCGCCAGCGTGGTCTATATGAATATGCGTGAGCACAATATAGTCAATCGCCTCGGGATCCATGCCCACTCCGCTCAGTGCAGACAACAGATTTGGTATGGCTGCTGCTGGACCCGTGTCGACAATGACATTCTTTTCACCACAGAACAGGTACGCCCCGATAAACCTCTCATATCCTGGTATCGGGAGCTGCAGGTTCAAGAGTCTGAGCGTTGGCGTGATAGCGTATACTTCGATTTATGTCCTCTTTTCTATTGGTGTCAACAATGTAGCCACGGGGCTAGGTTCTCTTGCAGCATGAATAAGGATGCCTTAACCCCGCGTCGACTGTCAAGGCGAAGGGCATTCGCTACTTGGGCATGCTTGGAATCACAATAGCACCGCCTAAACACTCCAGAGTCAGTCCCTGGTCTCATGGGTGTCGGCGCGCTAGGTGACCTGGATGATCAGCCCGAAGGACTGTCCACGGTCAGGGGGTAGGAGTTCGACCGGATATGCCTACATAGAGCTTACGCGAGATAGCCAATGCGATGGGTGAAAGCTTGTTAGTCCACCATGCTTGCTAGTATAATTAGTCCGTACCACGGGGCTGTAGCTCAATTGGGAGAGCGCCTCCCTTGCACGGAGGAGGTCAGGGGTTCGAATCCCCTCAGCTCCACCACCCCGAAGAAGGGTCTCTGCAAGGGGCATTGTATGAGCCGGGTAGGCAAAGCACTATATGACGAGTTCAAGCTCTTGGTGGACAGCGGTACCCAGGAATCGCCACTGCAGCTTTTCTTGGAAAAGCACCCGCGAATCCTGATCCGCACGTTCAATGAGGGCGCACATTATCCCACCGTTTTTCCGAAATTCCACTTGGCTGATCAATTCGTTCCTGATTTTGTCATGATCGGGCATCGGTCAGTGTGGTCATGGGATGTGAATCTGATAGAGATTGAGCCCGCGCTCTGTGGGAGACCGTTATTCAACAGAGGGCGGCAAAGCACAGGTCGGCTTCGAATAGCTGAGGCACAGATCGCAGACTGGCAGGCATGGATGGAGAAATACAGAGACGGTTGTTTTGTGCCGAGGGCGTTGGAGGAGCTAAAGAAGGTAAAAGCGTGGGACAAGACACCCGGGTTCTATAGCCTTTCAGATGGCAACCACCAGACTTTGACGGCCTGGTACCGGATCATTGTCGGACGCAGGCATGACTTCCAAGGATGGGGAACTAAATACCAGAACTTGAAGTGGACGGAATCAGGTCACAGAGTCGAGATTGTGACATGGGATCGACTCCTGGAAAAAGTACAACAGTACAGCGGCATGCTTCAGCAATTCCTTTATTGATACCTTACCCGCACAAAGGATCCCCGGTCGCGAGGTAAGCACCTGCCGCGGGACGTCCCCTCAGAGCCTGCGGCTCTAATTGGACGGAGCCGACAGTGTTCTTTCTTTCCTCCTGCACCACCGCATAAACGGCTGCTCACCTGATGCCGAACCTGACATGACCGGGCAGCACGATTACTAGGTTACCAGCTAGGTCGGGGACAAACTTCCCCTGCTACAGGAAGCTTTCGAGCAATCCCGGGCAGCCTCATTCCCAGGAGGCGGGGTCAGTCGGTAAAAACGTAGCTGCCTTTCGTATAGTAGGAGTAGAAGGCAACCGAGGTCAAGATAATCGTGAGGTACATCAGCGCGGCAAGCAGCCAGTCTGGACCTATGCCGAGAACACCCAGCACCAGCGCTGGCATCTGAACCGAGTAGGTAATCCTGGCTATGAGAGTAGGCGCAGGGAACTCCATGTAACGTGTGCGCCGCTTCCAGATAAAGGTGAACACACCCGCCAGCACCGTCAGGTCGGCAGCGATGACAACGAGTGCATAGGGATAGGGGTTGAAGGGCATAAAGCCAGCCGTACGGGCCCAGAGTCCGCCGGCTATTGACAGAACCAAGGCAGGGGTCATTAGCACCCGGTCGGCGACGAGGTCGAAAAGCGCCCCAGCTAAGGTTGACTGTCCCATTCTACGGGCCAGGAAGCCATCCAGCCCGTCCGTGCCCCAGCCGACGATGAGCAGAATGCCGGCCATCAGGATTCCTGCTTCCCTTCCCTGGACTAAGAGCCAGACCACGGCTGCGGCCAACACAACACGCGCTATAGTCACGTAATTGGGAGCATTGAAGCTCCACGACAATGCCTGCTCCGCCGAGTTCCTCATCTCATTCCACTCCTCTGACGGGGATACGTGGCCCCGCCTTGTTTTGCCAAGCAGATTAGCACGGCAGGTGCGCACCTGTCAATACACGGTAAATCCGTTCAAGGCCATATTCCATTGGATGCAACGTAGCTAGCGCCGGAGGGAAACGAAGGCTTGCAGGGCGGCGTCGACGGTAGCCTGAACGTCCTCATCCGTATGAGCCGCCGAGACAAAAGCGGCTTCAAACTGGGAGGGTGGCAAATAAACCCCCCGAGACAACATACCGTGAAAGAATCTGCCGTAAAGCTCAGTATCTGCCCTGGCAGCCGTTTCGTAGTCCGTCACCGGCTCTCCGCTAAAGAATACAGTGAACATTGAGCCCGCCCGCGGCAGTTGTATATCTATCCCGGTTGCGTTTGCAGCTTCACCGATGCCCTTTTCGAGGAGAGACGACCTCCTTTCAAGCTCGCCGTAGATTTCGGATTCCTTCAGAATGCTGAGGGTTTCGATGCCGGCGGTCATGGCCACTGGGTTGCCGGAAAGAGTCCCAGCCTGGTAGACCGGACCCAAGGGTGCGACCATTTCCATAACGTCTTTTCGGCCGCCATAGGCTCCCACTGGAAACCCGCCACCAATGATCTTTCCGAGGCAGGTGAGGTCCGGAGCTACTTTATGCAGACCCTGAGCTCCCCCGTAACTCACCCGAAAACCGGTTATCACTTCATCGAAGATGAGCAGGGCTCCTGACTCGCGGGTCAAGTCGCGGAGGCCCTCAAGAAAGCCAGACCCGGGCAGCACCACGCCCATGTTGCCGGCTATCGGCTCAACTATCACGGCGGCAATCTCAGGAGCAAACTCATCGAAAAGACCCTTAACTCCCATCAGACTATTATAAGGTGCGACCAGAGTATCGGAGGTTAAAGAGGCAGGCACACCGGGAGAGCTGGGTATGCCCAGCGTAGCCATCCCTGACCCCGCCTTCGCTAGTAACCCATCCGAATGGCCATGGTAGCAACCAGCGAATTTCACTACCTTGGCCCTACCGGTGAATGCCCGAGCCAAGCGGATGGCGCTCATGGCGGCGTCTGTGCCCGAGCTGACAACGCGCACCATTTCGAGAGAAGGCATTGCCTCGCAGACAAGCCCTGCCAGGGTCGTCTCCAGTTCAGTTGGAGCCCCAAAGCTTGAGCCACGGTCTACTGCCCTCTTGGCCGCTTCTACTATCCGCGGATGACAATGCCCCAGCATGAGTGGACCCCAGGAACATACATAATCTATGAACTCGTTGCCATCCTCATCATGCAGTCTGGAGCCCTGCCCCCTCTTGATGAAAGGTGGCGTCCCCCCGACCCCCTTGAAGGCACGCACAGGACTATTGACGCCTCCAGGCAGATAGCGCTGGGCATCTTGAAAGAGTCTGCGTGAACGGTCCCCACGCTTCATGCCAGGAGCCTCAGGCAGGTGACAGCCAGCGAGCTGCCTCCGTGGCGGAGTAGGTTATGAGTATGTCGGCCCCAGCCCTCTTGATCGCGGTCAGAGTCTCTAGAACTATCTCCCTCTCATCCAGCCAGCCTTGCTGTGCCGCTGCTTTCATCATGGCGTACTCCCCGCTAACGCTGTAAGCGGCCAATGGGTGATTGAAGGTATCACGCACCTTGCGTATCACGTCCAGGTAGGCCAGGGCCGGCTTCACCATGACCATATCCGCCCCCTCAGCGATGTCCTGCTCCACCTCCCGCAGAGCCTCCCGCCAGTTGGGTGGGTCCATCTGATAAGAGCGCCGGTCACCGAACTGGGGCGCGGACTCAGCAGCCTCGCGAAATGGTCCAAAGAAGGCTGAAGTATACTTTGCCGCATAGGCAAGAATGGGGATATGGTGGAACCCGTTTCCATCCAGCGCCCTCCGGATTGCCCCCACCCTGCCGTCCATCATGTCCGAGGGAGCTACTACATCGGCACCGGCTTCAGCGTGAGATAGGGCCGTCTTGGCAAGCAGTTCCAGCGTCTTATCATTATCAACATAGCCATCAACCACAACGCCGCAGTGACCGTGGCTGGTATATTCACAGAGACACACATCAGTCATCACCAATAACTCCGGCACGGTCTTCTTTATGGTGCGTACTGCCTGCTGGATGACCCCGTTAGGGTGATAGGCCGAGGAACCAGTTTCGTCCTTCTTCTCAGGTATCCCGAAGAGTATTACCGCTGGAATGCCGAGCTTGCCTATAGCCTCAACTTCCCCAGGCAACAGGTCGCTGGAGTAACGATAGATGCCCGGCATCGAGGCTATTTCCTGCTTGAGCTGGCTACCCTCAACGACGAACAGGGGATAGATAAGGTCTCCAACTTCAACCTTTGTCTCTCGAACCAGCGCCCGAAGGCTTTCTGTCCGGCGCAGCCGACGCAAACGTAGTTCTGGAAAATTGCTCATGCTATTCCCCCTTTCCCTCGAAATACCCCTCCACGGCTTCCACCAGCCCAGGAATAGTATGCTCTTTAGCCACGATATCGGCTTTCAGCCCTTTCTGGGCAAGAGCGGCGGCCGCATTTGGACCGATGCAGGCCAACTTAGCCCTCTTTACCACCTTCCATTCTTCACCCAGTATGGCCAACAGATTATTCACTGTGGAGCCACTGGTAAAGGTGATGACGTCAATCTGTCCGCTCAAAAGCATCTGTCTTCCCGGCGAAACAGCCGCGTCCGCAGCAACGGTTCTGTAAGCGGTTACCTGGTGCACTTCCGCTCCGAGCCTGGTAATGCCTTCGGTCAGCTCGTTGCCGGCTATATCAGTACGTGGCAGAAGAACCCGGCGTCCAGCCATGTCTTGGCTGTTGAGTCCAGCCAGCAAGCCCCGGGTACTATATGTCGCCGGCAGGTAGTCAGGGTACAAACCCCTTTCCTCAAGAGCTCTGGCGGTGGCTGGGCCTATGGCCCCAACTTGAATGCCGGCAAGCCAGCGAGCATCCAAGCTAAGGGCACATAATCGTTCCCAGAATACCCTCACAGCGTTAACGCTGGTAAAGACTATCCAGTCATAGCTCTTCAAGCTCAGGATGGCTTGGTCAAGCTCCTCCCATGAAGGTGGGGGGCTGGTCTCGATGACAGGCATTTCAGTGGGTATGGCCCCGTATTGCCGGAGAACCCGGCTCAACTCACTGGCCTGGTGCTCCGCTCTGGTCACCAGGACACGCTTGCCAAAGAGAGGGAGGCTATCGAACCAGCGCAGGTGCTGGCGCAGCCGAACCACCTCACCCACTACTACCACCGCAGGCGGCTGAAAACCTCCTTTCTCGGCACGGCCTACGATGTCTTCAAGCGTGCCCACCACAGTCCGCTGCTTGGGGCTGGTACCCTCACTTATCACCGCTGCTGGCGTGGACGGTGATTTGCCGTTTCGTATCAACTGGTC
>JAUWXW010000094.1 GCA_030616195.1 Chloroflexota bacterium
TCGGCACGGGGGGGAGTGCCGTCTGGGTCGCGGTGGTGGTTGGCGTTGACATAATCTGTTGGATGGAACCCGCTTGGTAGGTCGCCACAGGCGACTGGCCTATGGAGGCATACGCTATGCCTAGAGAATTTCAATTGCTGATTTTGCGATCGATGGCCGACTTTGTGGTGATATGTAGTGCTGGCTGCATGCCCGCAGATTTGCAGGGCAGATTGCTGGTGGAAGCAGGGCGCAACTTCCGGCTCGGGATGCTGAACACAATAGAACCCTTCGCGCAAAAGGGAGAGTGAATCTAGATAAGGCACATAGCCCTGTAGCTAGATCACCATAGCTTGGCGGCTACTGTGAGAGCGAGACAGTCTATGCTATAGCCACAATGAACCGGGCACCAGGTGAGTACCCGATACCGGGGTCAATTGTCAGGACGGCCCGTCTGGCTACCCGGGCAAGCTTAGCTTAGTATGCCCGACCTCTCTTTACTTCAATCTCCTCCAGCTTCCATACGCGTCCCTGGTGGGCATCAATGTAGTAGTCCACACTTTTGCCGCACTCGGCACACTTAGCCGACACCAGACCCTTATAGGTAGCGGCTGTTGTGCCCACAAGCAGCCCCCCTCTTGCAGATTCGCAATAGGGGCACGGGCCGACGATATGAAGGTTCCCTGCTCCACATTCAAGGCAACGCACACTCATGGCCACCTCCTGTTCTTTACCGCAAGATTGTACCACCGAAGAGCCTTTTTGGGAAGAGGGCGGATGAGCATGATGTTTAGGTTATATATCGCCGGTGTTCAGGGCTCTGCGCTGATATACAGGGTGGGTCAACTGGCCTTTTCCGCTCTGGAGGTCTACAATCATCACGGGAAAGTCGGCACCTGGCTCAAAGCTGTAACGACGGGAGGTCTCGATGGAGTCAGAGAAGAAGAGCGACCTAAGGCCATTTTTTGAGCCTGGCAGCGTCGCCGTAGTCGGTTCACTCAGGGAAGAGTGGGGTGAAGGCTATATGGTGGTCAGGAACATGCTTCACTTTGGTTTCACCGGGAATATCTATCCTGTCAACCCCTCATACAGCGAGGTGCTGGGCATAAAAGCCTACCCCACCGTCAATGAGGTGAAGGGACCTATCGATCTGGCTATGGTGATCACACCGCCAGCATCAGTACTGGCAATTCTTGAGCAATGTGCTCAGAAAGGAATAAAGGCGGTTATCGTGGGAACCGAGGGTTTCGCCGAAGCAGGCGAAGCCGGCGCCAGACTTCAGCAGCAACTGGTGGACATGGCGCATAGTAACGGGGTGCGCCTTATCGGGCCGAATACGATCGGCATCGTTAACACGTCTAACGGGCTGGTAACCAATCCCTATCCGGTTGACTACGACAGGATCTGGAAAGGAAACATAGCCTATGCTTCGCAGACCGGCTTCGTCGGCGCCCAGGGACAGCCGCTGGAGGACCGGGCTTACCCGATTAGCAAGATGTGTGACTTCGGCAACAAGTGCGATATCGACGAAGCCGACCTGCTCGATTATCTGCTCGGTGACGCGGAGACGAAAGCGATTGCCCTGCACATGGAAGCGGTGAAGGGCGGCCGGAGGTTCATGGATACGCTCCGGAAGGTCGCCGCCCGCAAACCGGTGTTGATTTTCAAAGTCGGCCGAACCGAGCAGGGCGCCAGAGCCTCAGCCTCTCATACCGGCTCGCTGGTAGGGAGCGCGCAGGTCTATGACGCCGTTTTCAAACAAGCCGGGGCTATACAGGTTAGGACCTGGCAGGAGTTCTGGGAGATACCCAAGGTCTTTGCCTCCCAGCCACTGCCCAGAGGTAACCGATTGGCTATCGTGACGCCTACCGGCGGCGCAGGCGTAGTCGCCGTCGATGCCGCGGTGGAAGCTGGCCTGGCTATTGCCCAGCTATCTGACGCCACAGTTGACAGGCTAGTGAGATTCCACGCTAACCTATCGGGAAACCCGGTAGATCTCGGCCCATCAATGGTCCTGACAGAGGATCCACTTTCCGTCCTGGAAGGAACAATAAGCGCAGTGCTGGATGACGCCAATGTGGACTGCGCCACTATTGTCCTCGCCGCAGGTATGGAGAGGTGGGCATCAGCCACTGTGAATATGTTTGACCGGTTGAGGCAGCATATCTCAAAGCCAATAACCATCTGGACTTATGGGACAACGGTGTCTATGACGGAGGAGGTGGCACGCCAGCTAGAAGCAATGGGGCTGCCAACCTACCGGGAGCTGGAAACGGCCATCAAGGCGCTGGGCATTGCCGCCAACTACGCTAGGATCAAAGGTGCGCTACAGGAAACTACAAGTAGTAACAGTAGCAGGGCTTAAGTAACGAATGAGCAACCTATTAAAAGCTATTGTGCTGGTCCTGGACGAAGCACTCCTGGTTGGTCTTGTACTTGTTGTCCTGTGGCAGCTAGGGGTGGATCTATCCCCAGGAGTTATCATCGCCGTGGTAGTTGTACTGGCGATTTGGATACTGGTGCTTTACAGGATCATTGTGTCTCTAGTCAGGAGGAAGCAAGTGGGTGGCCGCGAAGGTATGATTGGTCTGCAAGGGAAGGTGGTAACGCCACTTACTCCAGAGGGCGTCATCAAGATCCGAGGCGAGCTGTGGAAAGCATCATGTGCCGACGATAGCATAAGCAGCCAAGAAGAGGTAATAGTTGTGGGCATCGAAGGACTCAGGCTTCTTGTAGAACGCAAGAAATGACGACTAGCGGGGTCAAGGCGTGAGGCGGAGAGATGCCAGGATTATCCACACAACGGGAAGAACCGATCATGGCGGGCTCCCCTGTCCCGATCCTTTTCTGGGCAGGGTCTCCATAGGCGACTCTGTTGAGCTGGGGCTCGCCACGGTCGACAGAGTCGACTCTGTCGAGCGACTCGCCTCTCTGGAGACCTGGCGCTACTGTGGTGGGTGTCAGGTCTCTTGGTAGCGCTACTCGATAATGGTTTCGCGGTATTCGTAATATTCCGTTATCACGATCTCATAGGGGCAGCCTATTGCCCCGGTGGGGCAAACAGCTTCACATTCTGTACAGTAGCAGCACTCCTCACTCTCGACAACCGTGGCCACGTTGTCGACCAGCACCCAGCCTTTGCAGACGCAAACAGCCACACACAAACCGCATCCGTTACAAAGTTTCGGGTCTACAGTGCGCATTTCAGGCATAACTATTCCCCGACAAGAAGTATCTTAGCATATCACCCCGTCAAAGTTATGTGATCTTTGTCTCCTTTTAAGCCTTTGTCATGCAGCAACGCCGCCTATCTCCTCCAGCATTTCTTTGTCGGCAATCACAATGCGGTGGCGGTCCATTCTGATGGCTCCCTCCTCCTCCAGGGCTTTGAGCGATCGGCCCACCACCTCGCGAGCGGTACCCACCATAGCTGCCATGTCCTGCTGGGTAAGCCTGGGCCTGGCACCTGTCTCTTCCCCCGTCGCCCTATGGTTGGTGGCATACTCGAGGAGCAGCTTGGCCACCCTGCCGGTGACATGTCTGAAAGAAAGGTCTTCCACCATCGATACAAAATGGCGCACTCTCTCCGCCAAGACCCTTATTATGTTGATGGCTATGTTGGGATGCTCCCGTAGAAGGGCTTCCATGTCGGCTTTACTTATTCCATACAGGGTAACCTGGCTCATAGCCACAGCGCTGGCAGGATTTGGCCCGCCATCAAATACTGGGACATCGTTAAAAGACTCGCCTGGTCGTATGATGCACAGGATCTGCTCCTTGCCCTCGGCTGAGGTCTTGAAGGCCTTCACCGCCCCTGAAACCACGAAGTAGACTGCGTCAGCGGGGCCGCCCTCCAGGACGATCAGCTCATTCCTGTCTGCCGACCTTTCAAACACAAGCCGCCCGATTGCTTGGAGTTCCGAGGAACCCAAGCCGGAAAAATATGGAATGGACTTCAGACGCTCTGCTTCAATGGCCATAGCGTATAGATTTGCCTGCCTGGGGCACTAAGCCCGTAGCTGTAGCCCTAGACCTGTTTTTCAGCCTCATCCGATCAGGTCATAGTCACAACGGTCCCCGCTCTACATTTACGCACCGTCCAGGCCCCAATGCTCGGTCTTGGTGAAATAGCCTTGCGGGTCTGACAGGTACTCGTAGGAGTCCACCAGGGTGAGGTAGTGCGTTCTTTCTTCAGCGGTTAGAGCCTGGTAAAAGGCTTTCTCCGCCGGGGAGGTAGCTTCCTCACCTCGGCTCCGGTAAAAACTATAGCTCTGGTCCTCCATCTTCATGGCCGTCTTTACCGCTTCAAGTTCACTGGGGGCGGGTTTAGCATCCTTACCCAAGCCCTCTATGGCCTCCCTGAACACACTTTTGAGACTTTTCTCATGTTCAAAAACGGTATCTTTTTGTGGCCACTCCTGCCTACTCGTAACCGTTTCGTAGATTTCCCTTATTATCTTGTAGTGAACGTCCTCCTGCTCGGCCAGGTGCTGGAACAGCTTTTTTGCCAGCGGACTGCTGCTCTCCTCCCTGGACTTCTGGTAAAACTCCTTACCCTCTATCTCCATCTGAAGCGCCGTTTTCAGTGCTTGGGCGCTCTTTTCAACCTCGCTATTCATTGTTGCTCACCTCTCCAGTGAGGAATAGGTTATGGTCGTTACTCTTGAGCCAGCTTCCTGCCCAGCTCGAAGGCGTCTGTCAGGGCGGTGGGATGCTGTTTAATCTCCCCCTTCTTGTCTACGCCCCGAATCAGGAGCTCATCGGTATACTTGACGCCAATAGTCTGGAAGAAGTACTTCACTGTTAATATCGAGCCGGTGAACAGCTCCTTGCCCCTGGTAGCTCCGACACCGATGAAGGCACCCTTTCTGTTGGAATCGGGCGGATTCTGCCCCAGAACATGTTCCCTGGCCCACAGCGCCTGGGAACGGTCGATGAGTGCCTTGACCTGAGCGGTAAGTGCGTAGAAGAACATCGGCGATGCGAGTATGACCTGCTCAGCACTTAAGAGCTTAACATAAATGCCATCCATGTCGTCTCTTATGGCGCAATTGCCGTTCCTGGTGCAGCCGTAGTATTCCCGGCAGGGGGTTATGTTGAGTTTGTCCACGATGATCTTGTCCACCTCGGCCCCCTGACTCTGCGCCCCCTTTAAGGCCTCGTCCAGCAGTAGGTCGGTATTACCCTTTATTCGCGGGCTTCCCATAAATCCCAGCACTTTCACTTGTGCCTCCAGCTTGAAAATGCAAACCAGGATTGCCTGTTTCTGTTCCTAAGAAAGAGCGTACTTTGGAGAGGTAATGCAACTATACACCATTCTTGGCAGTTTGCACATCATATGTTCGCGCCAGAACGAAGTCAGTGTGCATTCCAGGAGTGGGTGTGTTCTCCGTTGTCACGGCACGACCTAGGAAAGCAGGAATCCCCCATCCACCAGTAGTAAGCTGCCGGTCATGTAGTCTGCGGCCGCGCTGGCCAGGAAGAGTACTACCTTGGCAACCTCGTCAGGCTCCCCCATGCGCTGCAATGGGTAGCGTTCCACGAATCTCCTCACGACTTCCTCAAAGTCTATGCCACTAGCCATGAACTCAGCCGCCGCCGCTTGATTGCCGGGTGTGTTGATAGTCCCCGGCGCCACAGCATTGACCAGAATCTGATGAGGGGCCAACTCCAGGGCCAGGGCCTTAGTGAGCATCACCAACCCACCCTTGGAGGCATTGTAGGGTGACACCCGACCGTTGGGATGCAGGGCATCTATCGAGGCTATGCTAATGATCTTCCCCCCGTGCCCGGCTTTGACCATCTCCTGAGCGGCAGCCTGAGACTCCAAGAAAACCCCCTTGAGGTTGATGTTGAGTACTCTATCCCACAGTTCTTCGCTGACCTCCATAACTGGCGACATGGGATAAATGCCGGCGTTGTTAACCAGGATGTCAAGGCTACCGAAGGCCTCTACAGTGGCCTGAGCTACCTTTTTGGCATCGGCTGCGCTGCGTACATCGGCTCGAATAGCCTGGGCTTTGCCGCCTGTGGCCTTGATCTGCTTTACGGTCTGGTTGGCGGCCTCCAAGTCGATGTCAGCGATCATCATGCTGGCACCGGCTTCCGCCAGCCGGAAGGCAATGGCTTGACCGATGCCCATGGCACCGCCGGTCACCACAGCGCCCTTCCCGCTCAGGTCGAAAAGTTCAGCGATTGTCTGCATTTCGGTGTTTCACCCTCCTTTTTTGAGATCGTTCATCGCTTGTTGGTTCAAACCACGCTTTTCAGTCCTGTGCTTCTGGCCAAATTACCAACATGTCGAGCTTCTTCACATCTGACCTTGCCCCGTGCCTTTGAGGGCCGGTGCCGGGCAAGCGGCGTTCAATCTCTCTCTGGGCGGTAGCAAATTGATCAAGAGTTCGCCTTACGAGGTGGGCATGTTCGCCATTGTCATGGCATGGCCTAGGAAAGCAGGTTACCGCCATCCACCAGTAGCAGACTGCCGGTCATGTAGTCTGCGGCGGCGCTTACCACGAAGAGCACTACCTTGGCAATGTCGTCAGGCTCGGCCATGCGCTGCAAGGGGACGCGTTGGCTGAAGCCCTGAGTTATTTGCTCATCGGTGATGCCGGTAGCCTGCTTGATAATCTCCCTGGCTGCGTCGGTGCCGGGCGTTCTGACA
>JAUWXW010000097.1 GCA_030616195.1 Chloroflexota bacterium
CCTGACCATAATTCAACAAGTCGATGGCAAGTGCAGACTCCGCCTGCTGAATGATACGGGACATCTAAGGGGTGAGTAGGCTAGCTCCTCTTCCACGGCAGTTTAGCATTCCCCTACCGGGGTGACGAGTGGGTTCGTCACTCAGTTCAACAGTAGTTTTACTGCACTGTGAACCATGCGGGACAGGTGACCAACGACTCTGGTGAGCGGAGCACCCGCCTGTGACAGGGGCGGCAATGGCATCCGTGGTTTCCTTCCCATCGTTGAAGGTGTGGGATTCTGGGAGATTTTGCAAATCAGAGGTTTGACAGGTTCAAACCTGTTACCGTACAATCATGCCTAATAGTCTCGAGCCATGACTGTAAAGATAGTTACCGACAGTACTGCTGATATTCCGGCTCAAATAGCCAGCGAACTGGGTATCTGTGTAGTACCGCTGTATGTCCATTTTGGCGATCAAACTTACCGGGACGGAGTTGACATAACCCCGTCCGAGTTTTATTACAAGCTAGCCACCAACAAATCCTTGCCTACCACTTCCACAGTGGCGCCGGGCGAGTTTGCCCAGGTATATGATAGCCTGGCGGAGCAAACTGACGAAATCCTGGCTATCGTAATCTCTGCTGAACTAAGCGCCACTTACCAGGCTGCTTTGCAGGGAAAGGAGCTGAGGGAGGCCAGGGGTTGTCGGGTTGAGGTCGTTGATTCTCGACTTGTGGTGATGGCTCTGGGCCTTACGGTTATTGCTGCTGCCAGGGAAGCCCAAGAAGGAGCAACGTTGGATCAACTCACCCATAGGGCAAAGAGCATCGCTTCCAGGGCACACCTCCGTATGGCTTTCGATACACTGGAGTATGCGAGGAAGGGCGGACGCATTGGACGAGCGCAGGCCCTCCTCGGCACGCTGTTGAATTTCAAGCCAATCCTTGCCCTAAAGGACGGCGCTGCCGCACCTGTAGCCAGGGAGCGTACCCGGGCCAAAGCTATCGAACATCTGCGCAGGTTCGCTGCGGGCTTTACCAATATCAGAGAAATGGCGGTGGAATACGCCACTACACCAGAGGAAGCCATCGCTCTGGCCGAACACCTCAATCCTGCATTCCCTAAAGAGCGCATCTACATTTCCACTATTGGTTCGGTAATGGGAACACACCTGGGTCCGGGTGCTTTGGGGGTAGCCGTACTGGAGGGCGAGTAGACTGGATTTCGGGGCTTTATCAAGACTGCCAAGTGTCCTCACATTTTCGTACCAGGCCAAATCTTGGTGTCAGGCATCACATGACTATCCTGGGTTATTGTTACGTGGTCGCCGATTACTGAACTCTGGTCAACAGAGCTTCCATCGCCAATAAGGCTGTTGTCACCCACAACGCAGCTTTTTACCATAGCCTGTTTACCCACACGAACATTGTGCCACAGAACAGCCTTTTCGACTATTGCCCCTTCAAGAATAATGCAACCTTCTCCTATGGTAACCGGTCCCTTTATTCGGACGCCTGAGCCGATGCTGCAGCCGCTGCCTATGATTACCGGGCCTTCTATGTTAGCTGTAGGATGAATGAAGCTTTCGGGCCTGCGAGTTCCTTCTTTATCCCTAATCTCTTTGCAGAGGGATGAGGCACTCTTGCCTTGAAGAAGATCGCAGTGCAGTTGTAGATACTTCTCGGGGGTGCCGATATCTATCCAGTAGGCATCAGTGGAATATCCATAGACGGGCACCCCTTTGGCAAGAAGTCCTGGAAACAGGTGATGCTCGAACATAAAATGAGTATTGGGCGGTATATCCTGCAAAACCTCTCGGTCTAGGACGTAGACGCCGGCATTGATTAGATTTGTAGTTACCTCATCCCATGATGGTTTTTCCAGAAAGCGTTTTACCCTCCCATCAACCTCGGTTTCTATTAGCCCATACGCAGTTGGATCCTCTACCGGGGTAAGAGCAATGGTGGCTTTTGCCTTCCGCTGGCGATGGAAGGACAGCATTGCCCTGAGGTCAATATCGGTGAAAATATCACCGTTGAACACCAGAAAAACGCCGTCCAGATAGCTCTCGGCGTTCTTTACTGCACCTGCCGTGCCTAAGGGTGACTCCTCCATGACATAGGTCAATCTCACTCCGAACTTGCTACCATCCCCCAAATACCTTTCAATGCGCTCCGGCAGGTAGCACAGAGCGAGGATAATGTCATCGACACCATGACTGCTGAGGTAACGGATCATGTGCTCCAGAAAGGGCCTGTTCAAGACAGGAACCATAGCCTTGACCGTATTGCATGTGAGGGGGCGCAATCGAGTTCCCTCCCCACCAACCAAGAGAACGGCTTTCATTCTCTAACTCCTCCAATAATTTGCCATCGACTTCACTGCCTTGATTTCTCTTTTGGGGTCAACCCCTGCTTGTTTTCCACTAGGTATCGGTTTGGAAACGGTTGTATGCCCTTTGTCTGCATTATACACGGCTATTCTTCAGAATCTCAACACGTGAGGCATCGACAGCCCGAATCAGGAATTACGACGCCCTTCATAATGCGTGGTAATGGCCACTGCCAGTCTTGCCATCGTCGGTTCTACCTTGACTTGGACTGGGAAACAGAGTATCATGGCAACACTGCTGGAGAAAGAGACGAGTGCCAAAGCGAACCTATCAGCCTAAGAAGATTCATCGGAAGAGGGTGCATGGTTTTCGGGCCCGAATGAGTACTCGAGGTGGACGGAGGGTGTTAAAGGCAAGGCGGCTCAAAGGCCGCCAACGGTTGGCGGTGTAGACGCAGTTTGCCCTCCGGTTCACATTAGCAATGAAAAGGGAGCAACGCCTTACTCGAACAACTCAATTTGCCACAGTCTATAACCAGGGCAAGTCTTGGGCAAACGAGCTACTCGTCATGAAAGCCTTCCCCAATGAGCTAGGGCTGAGCAGGTTTGGCTTTTCGATAAATAAGCGAGTAGGCAAAGCTGTGGTACGGAATCGCGTAAAGAGACGCCTCCGTGAGAGCGTGCAGTCCATGCCGTGGAAACCAGGTTGGGATGTGGTATTCATTGCCCGCAACACTGCTTCTGCGGCTGATTACCCCCAGCTCAAGGAAGCCGTGGAACAGCTAAACCGTAGAGCAAAATTGAAAGAGCAACCATGAAAGGACTTGCCTTAAAGTTAATCCGATTGTATCAAGTAACCTGGTCGAAGTACACTCCTCCTGCCTGTCGTTTCATGCCTAGTTGCTCACAATATACCTACGAAGCCATTGAGAGGCGCGGTCTCCTCAGGGGTACCTGGCTGGGGATGAGGAGGATACTGCGCTGCCATCCTTTTGGCCGCCGGGGTTTCGACCCTGTACCGTAAGTGCCTTGGCCTACCTGCCAAAAAGAAGTTAGATACATGTCTTATAGCATCAGGAAATCGCCATCAGGCAAGATAGTCCTCTCCATCCTGCTTCTCTCGGTTGTCCTGCTGGGGGTGGGATGTAGTCGGGCCCCAACCACGGGATGGTCTGGCCCCATAGTCAACAACACTGTCCTCTATATTGGCACAATACACGGCAAGGTCCTTGGTTTGGACCTGTCAAATGTTACTGGGGGCGAGCCAGACGTAGTCTGGGATGAGGAGTTCGAAACCTCGAAATCGGGTAGTCTGTTTGCCTGTGGAGCGTCGCTGTCAACGCCGATGAGCACGTACGGTGTTCCAGTCATGGCAGAGGACAGGATTTATGTCGGGGCCTATGACGGGAATATCTACTCCTTTCTTATCCATCAGAGGGGCGAGAACAACTTTGACACAGGCAGTGCCATCGTTGGCAGCCCAGTGATAACTGATGAGGCTGTTTTTGTGGGCAATTCGGATGGTGAGTTCTATGCTCTCGATCTCCAATTGAGGGAGAAGTGGCCACGGCCATTTAAAACTGGAGACAAGATTTGGAGCGCCGCCGAGGTCTATAATGGAGTAGTCTATATCGGCTCCGCGGACCACAACCTTTACGCCATAGACATCGAGACTGGTACGGAGATATGGCATTTTGAGGCGGAAGGGGCTATCCTTTCCGTCCCGTTGATAGTCGATAATGTTATCTACATTGGCTCCTGCGATAACAAGTTCTATGCTATCCACGCTGCTACAGAGGAGGAGAGAGCGGCAGCCCTGGCGAGGGGGGAGAAGACGCCAGCCCCTTCCAAAGAAGCGAAGTGGGTCTTTGATGGCGCAGAGAACTGGTTCTGGACCAAGGCTCTCTTCTATGAGGGCGAGATTTGGGTTGGCAGCCTTGACCACAAAGTTTATGCTCTGGACGCAGAGACAGGGAAGGAGAACTGGGCGTTCGAGACCGACGGAATGGTTCAGTCTCCGCCTGTTTTGATAGATGATGTCATTATCATCGGTTCGGGTTCAGAAAAGGGTGAGCAGAGGGGCAAGGTGTATGCAGTCGATCCGCAGGGAAGAAACCATTGGACACTCTATTCTTTTGACGCACCTGTTCTAGCTCCTATATATGCCGACTATGACAAGGGGATAGTCTATGTCCATGCTCAGAACGGGAGCCACACACTCTACGCGATCAGAGTGGAAACAGGAGAGGAGCTGTGGAGCTTTAAGACCAGTTGATGAGGTAAGACCTTGGAATTTTTCGAGCTGATTCTCCTTAAACCCGTACTCAACTTCCTGATAGTCTTGTCCAACGTTCTCTTCAGTGACTTTGGTCTGGCTATCATATTCCTGACTATTCTGGTGCGCACCGTCATGCTGCCTCTGACCCTAAAGCAGCTCCGTTCCTCGAGAAAAATGTCAGAGGCAATGAGGGCAGTCCAGCCAAAGTTACAGGAGCTGAAGAAGAAGTACGCCAAGGACCCGCGAAAGCTGCAGCAGGAGCAAATGAAGCTCTACAAGGAAGCTGGCGTCAGCCCTATGGGTTGTCTTTCCTCCCCCATGCTTGTTTCTACTCTTCTCCAGATACCTATTTTCATTGCCCTTTACCGGGGTATTATTCAAGCTCTGGCGGTAACCCCTCAGGACTTCCTGGGACTCTCACAGGACCTTTATTCATGGCCCATCGTCCGCGAGGCCCTGCCTGTCTCAGGGAAGTTCCTCTGGCTTGACCTGGGAACATCTGACCCCTACTTGATAATCCCTATTCTGGTGATGGCCACAATGTGGGTATCAACGAAAATGATATCTCAACCTGCAGTAGACCCCCAGCAGCAGTCAATGCAAAGCATCATGCAGCTAATGATGCCCCTCATGTTCGGTTTCATTACTTTCACTCTTCCCGCTGGACTGGGGCTCTATTTCGTTGTCACTTCTCTTTTCAGTATTGTGGTTCAGTACTATATCTATGGATGGGGCAACCTGTTTAAGCGGGCCTCAGCAAAGGAAATGCCGCTGGCAAAAGGACCTAAGCCTGAGAAATATAAGACAGCTACTCCCGACATAGGGCAAATCTCTAGTCCAGAGATGGGGGAAAAGCATGGATGGGGCGGCCTGTTCAGTCGATCCCCAGCAAAGAAAATCCCGCCGCCGCAACTACCTAAGCCTGAGAAACATAAGGCAGATATTTCAGACATGGGGCGAATCTCTAGCCCAGAGGAGGAAGCAAGGTATGGAAAGTCCAGAAGTAAGCGGAAGGACCGTAGAAGACGCCGTTGAACGTGCTCTGGAACAACTGGGACTTAGCCGGAGTGAGGTAGAGGTCACTATTCTAAAGAAGGGTAAACCAGGCTTCTTAGGACTGGGAGCTGAAGACGCTACGGTTAGGGTAACGCCGCTGCGTCAAACTCAAGAGGAGGGTGATCCGGTTGCACTGGCCAAAGGGGTGCTGGAGGAGATTCTCAGTCTGATGAACCTGGATGCCAGAGTCGAACTGAACTCTTCTCCTTTGGAGGAAACAAGCCCGGAAGCAAAGTCCATTGCGCTAGAGGTCAAGGGAGAGGACCTGGGAATCCTTATTGGGCGCCGTGGAGAAACCCTGGCCTCTCTGCAATACATCGTTCGACTTATAGTAGCTCGTTACCAGAAGGCGAAGGTACCAATAGCTATCGATGTGGAAGGCTATAAACAGCGGCGCTACCATGTATTAAGGGATCTGGCACTGCGTTTGGCCCAAAAGGTGAAGTCCAACGGACAATCCATCACCTTGGAACCTATGCTGCCGGATGAACGGCGCGTCGTACACCTTGCCTTGTCGGTACACCAAGATGTAACCACCCAGAGTATTGGAGAGAGTGAGAGCCGCAAGGTAGTCATTATGCCACGAAGGCGATATTAGTACTGAGTAGGCCGAACATCCAAAGGCTACGGCAGCCGGTGAGTGTGTGACCAGGGAAGTGTCACCGTAGATTGCCGAACTCAGTCTTATCCACGAAGATATTTGAGGACAGATGTAGCGGCAGTAGCTCCGTCTCCAACGGCAGTGGCAATCTGACGCGCTGAGTTGTTACGGATATCGCCCGCAGCGAAGATACTGGGAACCGAGGTTGCCATTAGCTCGTTAGTGACAGGTTGTCCTGTCTCATTTAGCTTCACCAGATCAACAAAACACTGGTTATTGGGCTTGGTTCCTACAGTCACAAAGACGCCATCTACCTCTAGCGAGGAAAGCTGGTGAGTCTTTA
>JAUWXW010000102.1 GCA_030616195.1 Chloroflexota bacterium
GACGATTCACAGTCTTTGAGATCCAGACCGGCGCAGAAGGCACGCCCGGCGCCGCGAACGATGACCACGCGGGTATCCAGCTGCTCTTCCAGGCTGGCGAAGAAATCTCGCAATTCCCGGACCATCTCCCAGGAGATGGCATTGAGCCGCTCTGGCCGATTGAGGGTCAGCCAGCCGATATGATCGCGACACTCGAATTCCAAGGTCTTGTAGGTCATGGTCCTCCTTTCAACGGTGATGCGGTTAATGATAGCGGTCACGGCTGGGCCAGTCAATCGCCGGGGTTCTGGGGTTGTGATCGGATGAAAAAGCCGTCCCTCAAGAAAAGACTCCGTGTCTAGTGGCCTAGCTCGGGATCGATGATTTCCTCGACCAGGAATTTTGTGGTGAGACCCATATTCTCGAAGGTATCGGTGCTAAGCGACGAAAACCTTTCGTAGATTATCCTTTGAATCCGTGATCGGCAGGCTGGAGTTATATGTGCCATCTTTTTCTCGATATGTTCTTTAATCTCAGTTCCAAATCTGTTATCCTTGGTTAAGGGCACGGCACAGCTGATATCTCTTATGAGCGCACTGAGATAAAGGATCTTCTCCAGTCTATGTCTTAATGCTATCTCCCAAGCCAGAGCTTCTTCACTGCTTGGTTCCAGGATATACTTAGCATATGCCACCTGATCCTCAACAAAGTTGTTTCCATGCAAGATATGGGTAACTTCATATTCCTTTGCCGCCATCGCAGTGCCATAGAGAAGAGCGTTTGTATAGCTTTGCGGAAGGTCATATCGCCTCATTGCCCCTGCCAGGTCTTGCGGAAACGCGATAAAGTAATATTCCGGAGAGCCATGCAACACGGAATGCGCCGCCTGACGTCTAATCCCCGCCAGGCTTACAAGCTCTGGTAGTTGTACAAACTTGTCCAGATAAACACTGATCCTGGGCTTTCCGCTTGAAGCGTCGTGGGTGGTAAAGAACGTTTCTGACCCGGATTTCTGGTATATATATAGGTCTACCCATTCACCCATGGGCTCGCCCATGCGTTCATAGCAGCCAGCCATGACATTTACGATCTTATCAACCAGCGGTTGAGAGACCTCTCCAAACTTTATTGCGGAAATCCTTGCCACGAAACCACCTAAAATCCACAGTGGGGCTTGGCGCCACCATCATCAGAAGCACAGTCTTGACCCGCCATCGTTGCTGCCTTTGATATAGTTCCTGCCCTATCCAAATCGCTCGTTGGGCCTTGCTGCCAAAGCTTAATCGGCTAAGCTATTGCTTGGTTCCTTTCTTCCTGCCCATTATCTGTCCCATCTCCCCCTCCCTCGGGGATTTGGCCCCCATCCTGTAGGGAGTCTTTCTTAGAGTGCCAGGGCGTACGATTCGAGTGCCAGGGCGTACTATTCCAATTCCTTTGCATTGTGGGCACTGCTGTGGCGCTCCCTTTTTTCCCGTCCAGCCATAACCATTGCATTCCATGCATTTCACCCAATCACCTCTTTCCTCGGGGACCAATCCTGTCCGATGGCATGAAGGGCAAGACTCACGCCCCCAGATTGGCGCTGTGGCTGGCAAGGCTCTCCTACCGTTGCAGTTTGGACAAGTTACCATAGGCTCCACCTCCCCGGTTCTTGAAATCTGCTAAAGGTCCCGCCACAGGGACCGCTTCACCCCTTTTTCGCCGTGGGGTATAGTCACCAGGCGTAGCGAGTGGGGCCCCAGAGGGCTAAGCTCGCCGTCAGCGAGGCCCGCGCCGTCCAAGGCCCCAGCATAACGATCTGTCCCTTTATGCGCCCTTAGCCGATAGATTCGCTATAGTCTAGCCAAGCATTTGATGTCTGTCGTTGATTTGCATTGCGGCGAGGCTCACCGCCTCGCAGAGAGGTCCCTCTCACGAGGGAACGATTTAAGAGGACTGCGCAGAAAACATTCGCCGAAGGATCGTGTGCCGCACTCCTGCACGAGAAGCCTAGCACAGACTCCGCCGGCTGTCAATCTACTATTGCGCTTTGGCACGTGGGGTATCCACTATTCCCCAGGCCGAAATGTTCAGCTTTTCCCGACGACGTGCAGATCCTTGGGTCTAGTAGTTACCTCAGTCCGAAGATCTCAAGGAACACCGCCTCCACCTCATCTGTGCTGTATACCTTATGCACCACATACTCATTCTTACCGACGATCTCGAAGATCGGCACCGGATATACCGCAATATGGGGAATGCCAATATACTCCCCCAAGGCATAATGCACTGGCCCAACCAGAGTTTCAAAGTTGGCACCACTCTCGAAAGTCTCTATGATTTTATCTATGTCATCCACGGTGCCCGCCTGCTGCAAGGCATCGGTCCACATATACAGGTTATTGGTAATCCAGGCCATGGTTGGGCCGGCTTCCATGCCGGAGCGACGTTCGAACTCCTCAGCCATCACCTCAAGTTCGGGGAACACGCCGCCAAACGGGTGCAGCCCGAAGATTATATAGCCTGTGCCAAAGCGGTTCTTTTCTGTCAGCTGATCCCATCCTACCGTCTTGGCCATTGCTTCGCCTTCCCACCAATTATTGATAACGATCCCGTCATAACCGAAGTCCCACATGGCTGCCGCCAGGCCACCACCAAAACCGCCGCTGACAATCAGGTCAGGGTCGTAGGTCATCGCCTTGGTTGCTACCGGGTAAAATTCCACCGTGCCCGTAGGGACTACCTCCGAGTGAAGTTCAAGACCGCGGTAGTCACAAATAGCCTCCCAGATAGCGTGACCGGCCTCCCCGGACGCAGTCTCGTCCTGAGTGGTAAAAACAACCTTTATCTCAGGGTGTTGCTCAAGCAGCCAGTCAACCACCACTGGGTAGGTAAAATCCCAGCACAGGTTCGACAGGAAGGTGTGGGGAAGCTCTGGCCCGAATAAATCGGAACTACCAGGCCCTATGTCGAGTATCATCGGTATTTCCTCAGTGATCGACGCCGCCCCCATCCCTGCTGTATCCACGGCCTGGAACATGAAGTCTACCCCGTGCTCATAGATGAGCTTCACGGCCGAATTATACCCGCCCTGGGTGGAAACCAGGTTATCTTCCACGACGATGTCCCAGCGATAGAGCTCTCCACCGACCTCAAAGACGCCGATGTCCTCAGAAGCCATCTCCATACAGTGCATGGTCCCCAGGCCGACACTGCCGTAAGCGCCGGTAATGGGGGCCCCAATCCCGTACTTCAACACCGTTACCCCGCCTTCCTCCTCATCTCCTCCGCCACAGGCGATGCCAATGACCAGCGCCAGAGACAAGACCACAACTCCCGCCGCCGTTAGCCACCGTTGCATCCGTACCCTCCTTTCTTATCTGGTAACCTTGCAAAAGACGGCTTCATGGATGGCTGCCCATATATTGCCCCCTCTAGGCGTGCGCCTTCGCCGCACGATACTCACCGGGAAAAGTGGCCGCTAACCTCACTGGCCTGCAGGGGCCATGAGCAAGATCCACAGGGCCGAGGTCCGGGCCTCTAGCCCAGCCCCATTGCGGTGAAGAACTCCGAGAGCTTGTTCTTTACGTTGTCTACCCCGGCATACCTGGGGTCAAACAGGTCAAGCCCTATATGCAGATATGGAACCCCGATCTCGCGGCACAGCTCCCTCTGGATGCCAATGCTTGCCGATCCATCCTTGTGGCCCATGTGGCCAGGCCAGATGACAGCATCTATTTTGTAATCTTTGACTATGCGTGCGATGTCACTGGCGAAGAGATCCGCCACACCCCGCGCCTGCCTGATCATCGGCTGGTCATACAAATTCCTTTTGGCCAGCCCCAGGAAAATGCTGTCCTCGGTTGAGGTGTCTATCGGGGTGTAGGGGGTATAGCTGAACATATCCATAACCACGACCGCCCCCCACTCCTGCTCCAACCACGGGAATAACTCAAAGACCCAATTGGGGCGAATGTCAAACCAGAGCAACCTCATCCGCTCGTTCTCCACTGCACCCTTCTTCTCCCGCACCAGCCGCTCGGCATCGACAAGCAGTTCCTTGAACCAGGCGGTGCCTCTGGGATCACCGGCCAAGTAGTTTGCAGCTACGCCGAACGCCTGCGCTCCCATGCCGAAGCCGTGGGGACATGGCACCGACCGTCTCAGCTCGTTGTATTCCGCCCACATCGCATATTGTTGGTTGCCCTCCTTCAGGACCTCCCGAAGCCGGTCCATATCCAGCTTGAGCCCGGTGTGCTCTTCGAGGAAGGACGCCATCTGCTTAAGTTCGTTGGCATAGTACTTCAGAGTTCGCTCATCCTCATGATAGGGCGGGTCAGCGCCGAACATCGGAACGTTGCGCCACTCTGGGTTTCTTTGGACTATTTGGTGCATGGTTAGCGTACCGTCGCAGGGGTGAAGTAGGCCGATACACGCAGTTGGAGGTGGTACAAGCCCGGTCTCTACATAGTATATTGCCAGCCTGATCGCGGTACAGAAGTCGGTTCCCAGCCCTATTCTCTCGCATTCATCGACATCGTCTAGGATGAAGGGCGATGAAGCGGCAAAGAACGGGGCCGCCATGAAGCAGTACCAGGGGAGATTCATGGCAGTATATATCTCCGGTGCGCAGGCGAAGAAGCTGGCGATGAATGGCTTGCCCTCCTCAATACAACTTATTATTCTTTCTTGGTTTTCTACGCTGGCCCTGAGCAGTGGCACGTTAAGCTTGGTCTGCTCGTCGGTTGCGCTCTCTTCAAGCCGCTCCAGGAGAAACTTACTCCAACCGAGTTCGTCTCGGAAACGTTTGACTGCCTTTGTCTCTTCAGCCATCATTTGCCTCCTTCTATGGTTTCCAGAAATGCCTGGACCCTTGTTCTCAACTGGCCGATGCCGCTCAAGAGGTATTCCCTATCCAACCGCAGAAAGGGAATGCCCTCCTTTTTGAAGTCCTTGTCAAGCATGTAATGGTCGCCGGTCCAAAAGTCGCAAAACATCAGCCGCTCGCCAACAACCCCGTCCACCTTGAACTCCCGGATCATGTCCATGACGAAATCAAGCCTTCGCTGGTAATCGCCGAACATCCGGGGGCAGGAGGGACGCTCTTGGATGTGGTATCGGGCAAGGGCGGTAATAGGGTCACTTGCCCTCTCATCGACGTCAACCCACATGATTCTGGAGCCGAAGCATAGCGAGTCGGTGACCACCAGGCCGCCCTGATCCTCGATCACCTTTACATATTCCGGATCGTCGAGTACACCGCCCACTATCATCAACCTCGCCCGGTAATCGGCAATGCCGTCAAGCCCGCTTATTTCATCCAGTAGCTCCCTGAGTAGCTGGTTGTATCGCTCCGTGGGCATGGCAGTGCCCGCTACCATGACCGCCAGCGTTTCGGCGCCGGTGATCGGCGGCCGTTCCCGTTTCCTCAGGTCATAAAGCTTCCTCTGGAGTCGCCGCATTTCATTGTGGAGTTTTATCGCCTCCCACAGGCGCTCGTCGGTGATTTCCACGCCGAGGTGCTTCCCCAGGCTTTGCCTCAAGTTCGCCAGTTCATCCCGGTACCACTCCACCTGCGGTTCACCGGTCTTCTTGGGAAGGCTGAGAAGGTGGACGAACGGGGTCTTCACCTTGCGGATCCAGTTATCGTAGACCCGGCGGACATGGTCACAAGTGTTGATGAAAACAACCCCCTCCAGAAAGTCATAGTCCCCCCTGAGTGCCAGATTGAATGAGTAGCGGGGAAAACTGCAGTTGATACTGCTCAAATACGCATCTGCCAACTCCGTCTCCGTGCTCCCTGTGCCTCTGATTCGGAAGGGGACAAGACCGGCGGCGGTGAACATCTCCTCCGGCGTCCAAGAGCAGTAGGTTCCCATAACCTTGCCCCCCTGCTCCCTCCAGCTCCGTATTGCGGGATTAGCCAGGGTATTGGTCGCTTCTATGAATTCCTCTAGCGCCTTCGACTTTATCTTGGTTTCCAATTCATACCCCCTTTCGAGTTGATCTTTTTCCCGGTCTCCGCTGTGGTGTACCAGAATATGCTGGCCAAAAAATGTCCTGTTTTTATGGTGTCATATCCGCCACCCGTTTGTCAACCCTGTAATCGCCCCCTTTAGATCGGCTCAAGCTCTATTATGCCTTCACCGTTCTCAGCGGGGTATCGCTGATATCTTGCCCTCCTCGGGAATGTACCACGGCGACGGGTACCACCAGTCGCCGGGCTCGGCGATGCCGTCCTCGATGAGGATGTGCATCAGGTTGTAGCCCACAGCCATCAGGCACAGGCCTCCGGGGTGGGCAGATGACTGATGAGAGAGGTAAGACCTTCGATCCCCGGGACCCGGTAGCGGGCGAGCTCAGGCAGGGGACGCTCGTTCCACCACTGGTCCCGGC
>JAUWXW010000155.1 GCA_030616195.1 Chloroflexota bacterium
GTCTTCACCTCTCCCCTGATCCCGATAACCACCTCCCTCAGCGGAATATCCCTGCCGCTGGCATTTATGGCTTCCTTTGCCATATGCACCAGCCCGGAGCAGCAGGGCACCTCCATACGTACCACAGTAATGCTCCTCACGGACGAACGGCTGAGGATATCGTTCAGCTTTCTCTGGTGAGCCTCGAAATCGTCCAGCTTGGGGCAGGCAACCAGCAGGGCGTGATCCCTGATGAAGTCTCGGTGAAAGCCGGCATAGGCAAAGGGAACGCAGTCGGCAGCCAGTACCAGGTCAGCTTCCTGAAGGAAAGGCGCCGTTGGCGGTACAAGGGTGAGCTGCACCGGCCAGTGACTGAGTTCTGACCTGGCTGGGGCCTCGGTGGCCACCTGGGCATGGTCGCCGTTACGTCGTGCTTCAAACTGGGTGACGGTGGCTGAGGGGCACCCGCAGGGAAGCGTATCTGACGCGTGTTCCTTGGCGTGCAAATGGTGTTTGACTGCCTCTTGGTCAAATTCCTCGCTTTCACGCTCCTCGATGGTGATGGCCCCCTGGGGACATTCCCCAAGACAGGCCCCCAGGCCGTCGCAGTACGTCTCGCTTACCAGCCGTGCCTTCCCGTTGATGATCTCAATAGCTCCTTCGGCACAGGCCGGCGCGCACAGCCCACAGCCATCGCATTTCTCCTCATCGATCTTGACGATTCTTCTCAATACCTTCGTTGTCATGTTATGCCTCCTTTGACCCCGCTGCGCTCTCAAGCTTCCGCGTGATCCGAATGTGCGGCATGCCTTAACCCGACATACCCGGTCCGTTTGCTACCATAATAATAAGCCACTGTCACCCTGGGCCTCTATGATCTAGATCACATTGGCAAAACGAAGTGCGGAATGGGTCAAAGTCGAACGTGGTGGGTTTGGCTGAACCACACCCACTCTACCGGGCTTTCTCCCCAGAGGTTTCTGTTTACTGCCAGGTTAAATGTGACGGGTCAGCCCACCATCAATAGCAATCGTCTTGCCGGTGACGTAGTCCGAAGCATCAGAGGCAAGATAAATTGCTCCACCTACCATATCCTCAGGCTTGGCAGGACGCCCCAGTGGAACCCTCTTCAGCTCTGCCTTTAAGTCGGGATCCTGTTCGAAAAGCGGGGCGGCCATTTCGGTGGCCACATAGCCTGGAGCTATAGCGTTGACCCGTATATTGTATTGGGCCCATTCCAGGGATAGACGGTGAGTCAAACTGACAACCGCATCCTTGGAGACAGCGTAAGCCGAATACTCAGGCATGTTTCCTCGTCCGATTACAGAGGCTATATTTATGATGCTGCCCTTACCCTGCTCTATCATCGCTGGCGCCACCTCCCTACTGCACATGAGGGTGGTCGTCAGGTTCAGCCGCATGATAGCGTCCCAATACCTCTCACTTTGCTTCAAAGCTGGCCTCCTGGGACCACCGCCGACATTGTTCACCAGAATATCAATTCGCTTGAACTCTTCCAGGGTCCTTTTTACCATATTGGTTACCTGCTCAGCATCCTGCACATCCGCAGGCACAGGAAGAGCTCTCCTGCCCAGGGCACGAATTTCCTCCGCCGTCTTTTCAATGTCGGCAGCGGTTCGTGCTGCCACCACCACGTCAGCCCCGGCTCCGGCCAGCCCCAAGGCCAGAGCTTTCCCTATCCCCCTGCCAGCCCCGGTCACAATGGCTACCCTACCTGTCAGATCGAACATCGAAGTCATTTATACACCTCCTTATTTGAGTCTTAACCGTTGCACCGATAAACATACTTGTTCTCCGGCGTCACTGCCAGAAGCGTACCCACGAATAGAAGGGGAGCCGGTGTAGGCGCGAACGCCGTATCGCCCCTGCTAAATTATGCGAGAGGCATGAAAACCCTCCCACATAGCATGCAGGATTTTGCGTGGCTCGGCGTAGTCGCCGATGGCAAATAGCTCAGGCACCTTGCCTTCCAGGCTATCCCGAAGCGTTGACTCAGTCTCAAAACCCAGGGCCAACACTACGGAGTCAGCCTTCAGCTCTCTCCTGGAGCCATCGGCTTCGACGACAGCACCCTCCCCGGTTACCTCTACAAGCTTGGTGCCGGTCAGCACCTCCACCTTGCTATCCTCGACCAGGTTCAGAAGCCCCATCCTGCTAACTGGGTTCAGCTTTTCTGGTATCAATTGTCCCATCATTTCGATAATGGTTACCTTTTTGCCCTTCCTGGCTAAGTAAACGGCGGTCTCGCAGCCAACGACGCCGCCCCCGGCCACTATCACCGTTTCCCCTGCTTCCTTCCGACCCAGGAGCAGGTCCACTGCGCTGAATACATTATCCCCCTCCATGCCTGGGATTTGCGGAATCACTGGGGCAGCGCCGGTGGCGATAATCACCACCTCAGGACTCGCCTGTTGAACCAGTTCCGGAGTGGCTTCCTTCATAAGCTCGACCTTGACTCCCAGCTTGTTGACCTGGGTTAAAAGGTAATCCGTTAGAAGTCTGAGGTCCTGCTTGAAATCAGGGACAGACGCCGCCCTCAAGTTGCCACCCAATGTGGCACTTTTCTCCCAAAGAGCTACTTCATGCCCTCTTGACGCTGCTACCCTAGCCGCTTCCAGCCCCCCGGGGCCACCACCGATCACCAGCACAGATTTCGGCCTCTCCGCCGGCGTCAGTGCATATTCCCTTTCCATCCCGGTAACCGGGTTTACAGTGCAGCTAACGTACTTCATTTCGGTATTCCTGCCCATGCAGCCCTCAAGGTCTCCAATGCACGGCATGATATCCTCCGGCCTTCCTTGCTTCACCTTTTGCGGCCATTCCGGATCGGCGAGCAGCGGCCTGCCCAGAGCAACGAAATCTGCTTTCCCCTCCTCAAGCACCCTCTCCGCCACGTCGGGACGCCCAAGCTTGCCGTGAGCAATAACCGGAATTCCCACTACTTTCTTTACCGCTTCCGAGAGATGAATCTCACAGGCTGGCGGCTCGTACATACAGGGAAAACTCCGGTGCCATACCTCATAGCAGCCCAAAGCTACATGCAACGCAGCAACGCCGGCATTTTCCAAACGTTTAGCAATCTCTAACCCCTCCTCAATATCACGCCCCCCTTCTATATAGTGGGCCGGCGTGAATTTGTAAATTATCGGGAATTCATTCCCAACCGCCATTCTGGTAGCGCCGATTATCTCCATGGAAAACCTGAGTCTGCCATCCAGATCGCCGCCATAGCCGTCGGTTCGCTTATTCCACAATGCAGTTTGGAACTGATCCACGAGGTAACCCCCATAACCGTGTATCTCAATAGCATCGGCCCCGGCAGCTTTTACCGTCCCCGCCGCAGCCCCGAATGCCCTGACCAACATCTTGATCTCTTCTATAGTCAGCTCGCGGGTTGTGGCTTCAGGATTCCAAAAACAGGGTACTGCCGAGGCGGAGATAGGTTGGCCCTTTGGTGGTACTGGACTTATCCGCCCCATTCCCGGGGAAAGCTGAATAGCAATCTTGGCTCCATAGTGATGCACGGCATCGCAAAGCTCACTGATCCGGTTCAGGTGTCCCAGGCTATCGACCCGGTTCAGTCCAAATAAGCCAATGCTCTCAGCCTCTAGAGTCGCATCAACAAAACAGACTCCGGGCATGATCAACCCGGTGCCGCCTTTGGCTCGAGCCACATAATAGTCTATTTGCCTACGGGAAAAACCCCCGTCTGAATCTGAAAGCCCCGTACCCATAGGGGCCATCACTATCCTGTTTTTGGTCACCATCTTGCCTATCTTGCCCCGTTCAAATAGCCTCATTATCAAGTCCCCCTTTGCGATTTTGCCGAAAGCCTTCTTCGCCGGAGAAGGGTGGCTGGCCATCAGTTCTTTGAGGCATCCTCACTGTCGACCCTTGAAGGCCAACGCCAACACGGCCACTCCTGCTCAATTTCTGGGCTGATTTTACACCTGTACCCAGACCAAATCCAGTCCTTCCTCGGCGCGTCGAGGTACCTCCGTACCTGTCATTGCGAGCAGCCCAGCGGCGAAACAATCTCCGAAACATCCATGTCGTTCTGAGCCCCTCGCTTCCTGTCATTCTGAGCCCTTCGCTTCCTGTCATTCTGAGGTCGCCTCAGGTCTCCGGAGGCGACTCTGGCGACCGACCGAAGAATCTCGCGGCGCTCAGGACAGGCTCCGCCAACCGTCATTGCGAGGAGCAGCGCGACGAAGCAATCTCAGGGCGGGGAATAGGAAAATCCCCCTTCGCTTCACCAGCGATGAGTAGGGAGGCTTGAATCCACGGGGCAAGGTGGCACTTCAGCCTTGGCCTTATCCTACCTGGTAATGCCAAAACGAGTCCGCAATCCCTTTTGAAAATGTAGTTGCCCAATCGACTGGGGTCGCCGAAGGCGACTACGCTGACTTGGGCGTCTTGCACAGGTCTTCTGCCTCGAACCCAGATGAGCTAACCCGGTGGACAATGGCTGCATTTCTCTGCCTTCTCACCCACGGACACCATCTTCCACTATCTTGTAGACGGCGGCCATGTCGAGGCTGTGGCGCACATGGTCCGCCAGCCTGTCGTACTGCTGCTCCTTGTCCACTACCCCTCTGCCCCACCTCTCCGGTAGTCCACGTCGCCGCCGCAGACTGTTAAGCATGGTCTGCCTGAAAGCGTGGTTATGGAACAGGCCGTGCATGTATGTACCCAGCACCGTGCCCTGAGCATTAACTGCTCCGTCCACGTAGTCAGCCTTGCCTGCCGGAGTTTCATAGATATCGAAGGCACCCACATCCTCACTGCCACTGGTCTGCCCCATGTGTATCTCGTAGCCCACCACCTCCTGGCCTTTCATTCCTT
>JAUWXW010000038.1 GCA_030616195.1 Chloroflexota bacterium
CTTCTTCGATGAGCTCGTCAGGGATGTCTGTAGACAGACCCACTATGTAGTCCCCTTCCGTGGCTAGAGAGTAGCCTGGCTGGTCAATTAGCTCGCTCTCTTCCTTAACAAATTCCATCCTTTTTACGTTGAGTTCTTCCAACACCTGGGAGGCAAGCCTTTCCAGCGCCTCTCTTTCACTTCTTGACCTGGTCTTAATGACTACTCTTGCCAGAGGTTGGCGCACCTTGATACCTGCTTTGCTTCTGGCTGCTCTTCCCAGGCTAGAGACCTTCATGGCTAATCGGGTATCAGCAGCCAGACGATCGTCTATCCTGGCCTGGTCTGCCGCCGGAAAGTTGCAGAGGTGCACGCTCTCTTCGGCCTCTGGATCTACCGAGCGCACCAAATTCTGATACATCTCCTCGGCGATGAAAGGCGTCAGGGGAGCCAGAAGCTTGGACAGGGTAACCAGACAGTCGTAAAGGGTGAAATAGGCAGACAATTTGTCGGCATCGTTTTCACTTTTCCAGAAGCGTCGTCGGCTTCTCCTTACGTACCAGTTAGACAGGCGTTCCAGGAATTCCTCAATCCTCCTGCCGGCGTCAGTGGGATTGTAGTTGTCCATTTCCTCGGTGACCTGGACAATGGCCTGGTTGAGCTCAGAGGTGATCCATCTATCTAGCTCAGAAGAGTGTTCAGGAGCCTCGGCTGTAGCGGGGTGAAATCGGTCAATATTAGCGTATAGGACGAAGAAGGAAGAGGTGTTCCACAGGGTGGAGAGAAATCTTCGTGCCACCTCGTTCACCTGGCTGGGGGAAAACCGTTTCACGTTGCCGGCCGGAGTGGAGGTAAACATGTACCAGCGTAGTGCGTCAGCGCCGTTGGCGGAGATAATCGTCCACGGGTCAACCACATTTCCTTTGGCCTTGCTCATCTTCTCGCCTTCGGCATCGAGGATGTGTCCCAGGCAGATGACGTTCTTAAAACAGGGACGCTGAAACAGTAGGGTGGACAGGGCATGGAGGCTATAGAACCAGCCCCTTGTCTGGTCAACCGCCTCACAGATATAGTCAGCGATCTTGTTTTGCTCAAAGAGCTCCCGGTTTTCGAAGTCATAATGCCATTGTGCTACAGGCATGGCTCCAGAGTCAAACCAGCAATCAAGCACCTCAGGAACACGACGAATGGTTCCACCGCATTTCTCACACTCGAAAAAGATCTCATCGACAAACGGACGGTGCAGGTCAAGCTCACCAGCGAGAAGCTGCGCGGCTGATGCTGTTGCTTTGAGCCCAGTCTTTCCCTCTAGCTCTTTTATGCTCCCAATGCATTCATCCTTGCCGCAGCCCTCACATCGCCAGATCGGTAGCGGTGTCCCCCAGTACCTCTCCCTGGAGAAAGCCCAGTCAACGTTGTTCTCCAACCAATCACCGAAACGCCCGTACTTTACGTGTTCGGGGTACCAGTTGATCTGTTCGTTCCCGGAGATTAGTTGGTCCTTCAACGCTGTCGTTCTGATATACCATGAGGGTTTGGCGTAGTATAGAAGGGGAGTCTCACAGCGCCAGCAAAAGGGATAGGTATGGGTGATAGTGTCCTTGTGGTGCAGTCGCCCACTTTGCCGCAAGTCATCCAAAATCATAGGGTCTGCTTCTTTGACGAATTTGCCATCCCAAGGTTTACTATTCGGTATTAGTTTCCCCTTTAAGTCAACAGTCTGCACCATAGGCAATGACTCTGATTTCGCTAACTCATAATCTTCCTCTCCGAAAGCTGGGGCGATATGAACGATTCCTGTACCATCGGTCACGGATACGAAGTCAGCTGGCACCACCAAATTTTCTGGCCGCAATGGCGGGCCATCAGCTACAAACTCGGCTTTCGGCTCATAGAGACGATCGTATAAGACTCCCACTAGGTCACTTCCCGGGAACTCCTGCAAGGGTTGTTGCCAGTTTCCAGGTCCCAGGCTCTGGTCAAGGAGAGCCTTGGCGAGAATAAGCCTCTCTACCACTCCTTGCGCAGTGTGAGATTCCACCAATACGTAATCCTCATCAGCAGCCACGGCTAAGGCTACATTCCCCGTAAGCGTCCAGGGTGTAGTAGTCCACGCTAGGAAGGCAGGTCTTCTTGGTTTCCACTCCTTTGTCTGAAAATCCCAGCCCAGTTTTTCCAACACATTTCTGGCTCTATAAGGTTGCTCACGTTTACTGAGTGGGAACCGAATATATATCGATGGGTCTTGGACCTCCTGATATCCCAAAGCTACCTCGTGAGAGCTTAAGGAGGTGCCACAGCGGGGGCAGTGAGGGGTGACCTTGTGGCCTTGATAAATTAGACCATTGTTCCAAAGCTGTTTCACCACCCACCAGCAAGATTCAATGTAGCTGTTGTCAAAAGTGATATAAGGGTGCTCCATATCGAGCCAGAAGCCTATGCGCTCGGTAAGGTCTTCCCAGTCCTTAAGATAGTGGAGCACGCTTTCACGGCAACGAGCATTAAACTGGGCAACTCCAAACTGCTCAATTTGGGCTTTATCAGTGAAACCCAACTCCCTTTCCACCTCTAGCTCAACCGGCAGACCGTGGGTATCCCAGCCTGCCTTACGGAAAACGCAAAAGCCCTTCATTGTCTTGTAGCGAGGGATGACATCCTTGTAGACGCGGGAGAGAACATGATGAATGCCTGGATTGCCGTTGACAGTTGGAGGCCCTTCATACAGGGTAAACCGGGGCCCGTCCTGGCGAAGCTCGCTGCTCTTTTGGAAGACATCTCTTTCCTTCCAGAAGCGCAATATGCGCTCTTCTATCTCAGGAAAGCTGACCTTACTGGTTACCGGCTCGAACATGCATTCCTCGCTGCTTAATATTATAAGTCCCCTTCCCTGATTGGGGAAAGGGACTTGCTGTCAATCAACTTAATCAACCGATTTCGTCTTTACCCCAGTTATCTTCCCGGGAAGTTGGGCTTTCTCTTTTCTATGAAGGCCTTTACCGCTTCTGCCTGATCTTCGGTGAGAGCGTGGGATACTGAAGCCCACTTTTCTATCTCCACGCCTGAATATAAGTCGACTTGCATTCCCCGGTTGACGGAGTGTTTTATGAATTTGGATGCCATGGGGCTGCGTTCCGTTAGCTTGTTGGCTACTTCCATGACCGTTTCCTCGAGCTTGTCGGCCGGAACAGCCTTGTTTATCAGCCCCCATTGCTCTGCCTCTTTGGCGGTTAGCCAGTCACCGGTAAACAAGAGCTCTTTCGCTTTTCTCAACGGTATTAGCCGGGGAAGCCTCTGTGATCCGCCTCCGGTGGGGACAAGTCCGAAGGTAGCATGCTGGTCCCCTATGCGGGCATCCTCGGAGGCGTAGGCTAGATCGCAGGCCTCCATCAGTTCGAGGCCGCCGGCCAGGCAGAGGCCATTTACCATGGCTATCACTACCTTGGTCATGTGTTCAATGATATAGTTGGTATCGTGGAAGAGCTGACCGTAGGCAACTATATCTTGGGGCTTGCCAATGAGGGTACTTATATGTTTGAGGTCTGCACCGGTGGAGAAGGCCCTGCCCGTGCCGGTGATGATCACCGCTCGCACTTCCGGATCCACGTCAATACTAAGCAGCGCATGCTGTATTTGCCTGTGGGTGTCTGGGTGCAAAGCGTTCAACGCGTCGGGGCGGTTGATGATGATCTTTACTATCCCGCCTTTCTTGTCAACGATGATATGGTCGTACTCCACAGCTTACCCTCCTTGTCCGTGCCGTCCTGGTTTTCACATTGGGGCTGTCTGGGTTTTGCTCAAACCAAGGGACTTGCGATTCAAGCTAACGAATCAGGATTGCCTTCGGCAAAGCTATCTTCCCGGGAAGACAGGCTTCCTCTTTTCCATGAAAGCCCTTATCCCCTCTACAGAGTCTTCAGTGGCGAAGTGGGACATTGAAGCTAATTTTTCTATCTCCAGGCCCGAATATAAATCGACCTGCATTCCTCGATTTACGGAGTATTTTATGAATTTCGAGGCCATGGGGCTTCGTTCCTTTAGCTTGTTTGCCATTTCCATCACCGTTTCCTCGAGCTTGTCAGCAGGCACGGCCTTGTTTATCAGCCCGATTGCCTCTGCCTCTTTCGCCGTTATCCAATCGCCAGTGAACAAAAGCTCCTTTGCCCTCCTTATTCCTATGAGCCGGGGCAGCCTCTGTGACCCACCTCCACTGGGGATAAGTCCGGTAGCAGCATGCCGGTCCCCTATCCTGGCATCCTCGGCGGCGTAGGCTAGATCACAAGCCTCCATCAGTTCTATGCCGCCGGCCATGCAAAGGCCATTTACCATGGCTATCACTACCTTGCTCATGTGTTCAATGATATGCCATGTGTCGTGGAAGTTCTGGCCAAGTGCAAGTAGTGCTTTCGGGTCATCAATATGGTTGCTGATATATTTCAGGTCTCCGCCGGCCGAAAAAGCTCTGCCGGTGCCGGTGATGATCACTACCCGTACTTCCGGATCGTTGTCAATCTCAAGGAGTGCATGCTGCAGTTGCCTGAATGTATCCGGATGTAAGGCGTTCAGTGCATCCGGGCGGTTTATGGTAATCTTGGCTACGCCATCCTTCTTCTCAACGATGATGTGGTCATACTCCATGAATTGCTCTCCTTCTGTATCCCTGCCCAGCTATCACAGGAAGGCTGCTTGAGTGCCACTCACTGTGACTAGTGGAGATTTTACGAGTTTGTAGCTAGCTCTGTCAACTTTGGCTCCGTACGTTTGACTTATGTAGTATGATATGCTATAGATATAATCTAAGGCTTAGGGGAGGTAACCGCAAAATAGTCAAAGTAGTGCGCCTAAACGAGCAGATTAGGGCCAAAGAGGTCCTGGTCATTGGGGAGGATGGGGAGCGGCTGAATGTTATGCCGCTTCAGCAGGCTTTACAGACGGCCAGAGAGCGGAGCCTGGACTTGGTAGAGGTTGCTTCTACAGCCGTTCCTCCTGTTTGTCGGCTATTGGATTATGGGAGATACAAGTATGAGCAAGCGAAGAAAGAGCGCGAGTCCAAGAAGGGCCGTAGGATTTCGCTTGTGCGGGAAGTTCGGCTTAGACCGAGGATCGGAGGACAGGACCTCGACTGTAAGATCCGGTTGATCCAGCGGCTTGTTGAGGAGGGCAGCAAGGTAAAGGTGACGGTGGTGTTTAGGGGAAGAGAGGTGACCCGTCCCGAGTTGGGGAAGAAGGTGTTAGAAGAGGTGTTGAACGCGCTGAAGGACAAGGCTGTTGTTGATCAGCCCTTGCAAATAGAGGAGAGAAGTCTGAGTTTATACTTTGCACCAGCCAAAGCCGCTAAGAAGGTAACTGCAGGGGCTCCTAGTGCCGAAGATTAAGACGCATAAATCCACTAAGCGCCGTTTCCGCATCACCGGTACCGGCAAGCTTATGCACCATAAGGTAGGTGGAAGCCACCTGCGACGCAAGAAAACACCACGTGTCAAGCGTCAGTACTCGGGAGAGGTGGAGGTTCATGCCTCAAATGAGGCGCGGGTAAAGCGGCTCTTGCCCTACAGATAAGGGAGGATCATTGCCGCGAGCAAGAAGTGGAATAGTCAGTCGGCGCCGGCATAAAAAGGTGTTGAACCTTACCAAGGGGCACCGGGCGACAAGTCACGCTCTATACCGCCGGGCACACGAATCGATGCTTCATTCTCTCAGCTATGCCTACCGTCATCGGCGGGAACGCAAGGGTGATATGCGGCGACTTTGGATTATTCGCATCAATGCTGCCGCCCGGTTAAAGGGGATATCCTACTCCCAGTTTATGAATGGCCTAAAGACAGCGCAGGTAGAAGTCAATCGCAAGATGCTCGCCGACTTAGCTGTAAGAGATCCTCTGGCCTTCTCGCGTCTGGTGGCAGTGGCCAAAGGGGAGATATAGACACGCAAGCAATGCTGGAAGAGCTTGAACAGCTCAAAGCCAGAGCGATCGCCGAAATCGATAGCCTAGACAACCTTAGAGAGCTAGAGGATTGGCGGGTCCGTTATCTAGGCAGGAAGGGCTCTCTGACCTCCATACTGAGAGGACTGGGGGCCTTATCCTTAGAGGAAAGACGGACCGTAGGGGCTTTAGCTAATGAGGTCAAGGCCAGTCTTGAACTCGGCTTGAAGGAAAAGGAGAAGGCTCTCAAGGAAGAAGATCTCACTTCCGCTCTGGAACGGGCTGGCATTGACATTACCCTACCCGGCTACCCCGTCTCTTTGGGTCGCCTTCATCCCACCACCCAGATAATACGAGAAATGTGCCACATTTTTGTCTCCCTGGGCTTCCAGGTGGTTGAGGGCCCCGAGGTGGAATGGGACTATTACAACTTTGAGGCATTGAACATCCCTAAGGATCATCCAGCCCGTGATATGTGGGCTACCCTCTGGATAGACACTGAAGATGATGAGAAGTCTATGCTGTTGCGTACCCATACGTCGCCGATGCAGATAAGGCTCATGGAGAAGACACGCCCGCCTGTCAGGGCAGTAGTTCCGGGTAAGGTCTATCGTTATGAGGCCACCGACGCCACTCATGAATCGATGTTCTACCAGATTGAAGGCCTGGCAGTAGACCAGGGCATTACTCTCGGTGATCTGAAAGGGACACTGTTTGAGTTTGCTCGCCGCATCTTTGGGGAACAGCGGAAAGTACGCTTTCGCTGTGATTATTTTCCTTTTGTGGAGCCCGGGGTGGAAATGGCCATTGATTGTCTGGTGTGCCAGGGTAGTGGGTGCCGTTTGTGCGCCAACAGTGGCTGGATCGAGATTCTGGGCGCAGGAATGGTCCACCCGGACGTCCTGAGAAGGGTGAACTACGACCCCGATGTATATACTGGTTTTGCTTTTGGTTTGGGCGTGGAACGTATGCCTATGCTGAGGTATGGCATTGATGACATTCGCCTCTTTTATGGCAATGACCTGCGCTTCTTGAGGCAATTCTAAACAGGCTGCGGTTGCTTCTCGACTGAAAGATGAAGATTTCTCTTAACTGGCTTCGAGACTACGTCGACGTTACCTTGCCTCTCAGAGACCTGGCACACAGGTTGACCATGTCTGGAACAGAGGTAAAAAGTACCGAGGTTATTGGTCAGGCCTGGGATAACATCGTAGTAGGTGAGGTAATTGCCGTGGAGCCTCACCCCAGTGCTGATCGCCTCACGCTGGTTACCGTAGATATGGGTGTGGAGCATTCCACGGTGGTTTGTGGCGCTCCTAACGTTCAGGTGGGTGACAAGGTGCCCTTTGCTCGGGTGGGTGCCCGGCTTATCGATGCTCATACGGGGGAGCTGGTTGAACTCAGGCGGGCGAAGATTCGAGGCGTTGTTTCTGAGGGCATGGCCTGCTCGGAGAAGGAACTGGGAATCTCTGATAACCATGAGAGGCTGATGGCCTTGCCGCCGGAGGCACCGGTGGGTATGCCTTTAGCCGAGTACCTTGGCGATGCTGTGCTTGATCTGGACATTACCCCCAATCGCCCCGATTGTCTCTCGGTGATAGGCATAGCCAGGGAGGTGGCGGCTCTCACCAGAAAAGAGGTGGAGGTCGCTCCCCCTCATTATCTAGAAGAGGGTCCAGAGATAGAGCAGCTTGTCTCGGTGGAGATTGCTGCCACTGACCTCTGCAGCCGCTACTGCGCTAGCTTGATTGAAGGCGTTAAATTAGCTCCCTCTCCCCCTTGGATGCAGCAAAGGTTGATTGCCTGTGGTATGAGACCCATAAGCAATATTGTGGATATCACCAACTACGTAATGCTGGAGTATGGTCAGCCTCTCCACGCTTTCGATTTTCGGCAGATTGGGGGAGGAAAGATTGTTGTTCGCCGTGCCTCTGAAGGTGAGACGTTGTACACCCTGGATGGAGTGGAGCGGGCTCTTACGCCAGACATGCTGGTGATTGCTGACAACGAGATGCCTGTAGCCATGGCCGGGGTCATGGGAGGTGCCGACAGCGAGGTCATAGATATAACCACCTCGGTATTGCTAGAGTCAGCCAATTTCAACCCTGTGAGTATTCGGCGCACCTCTACAAATCTTAAGCTGCGCAGCGAATCATCCCTGCGCTTCGAAAGAGGAATTAGTCCTGATCTCACCGTGCCGGCGCTTAGGCGGGCCACGCAACTGATATTAGAGCTGGCCGGTGGCAAAGCTGCCAAGGGCATTATCGACGTTTACCCAGGCAAGAGAGACGTCAAGCAGATCTTGCTCACTGCTTCCCAGGTCAGGAATCTTCTAGGCATTGAGATGAAGATGGAGCAAATGGTGGAGATATTGAGCTCGCTGGGCTTTGAGTGCCAGACCACAAACTCTTCGGAGGTGGAAGTCGCTGTTCCCCACTGGCGCATGGACGTCAACAGCACGGTTGACCTGATAGAGGAGTTAGCTCGCATTGTCGGTTATGATTTCATTCCCACTACTATGCTCGGCGGCCGCTTACCGGGTCGGCACTACGACCCTGTGGTAGGTCTCAGGGAAAAGTTGCGCGACCTGATGGTGGGATGTGGGTTTCAGGAGGGGATCAGCGACTCTCTAGTTAATCGGGAGAGACTGTCCCAGGTGGCTCCGGTAGAGCGTGCTGTTAGGGTGGCTAATCCGCTGTCTATGGAGCAGGAGTATCTTCGCACCAGCCTCCGCCTCGGCCTGCTTACTCATCTCCGCTCCAACCAGAAACATGAGGAGGGGGGTATCAGGCTATTTGAAATAGGCAAGGTGTATTTCTCCCGGGAGAAGGATTTGCCTGAAGAAAGGGAGGTGCTGTGTGGTGTGCTCAGCGGACCAAGGAGCGACCTTTCCTGGCTGGGGCAGAAGGGCTGGCTCGACTTCTTTGATGCCAAGGGATTGTTTGATGTTCTTCTGCAACGGGTGGGGGTTGAGGCAGATTTTGAGGCAGTGAGGGAAGAGAGTCTGCACCCCGGTAGAGCAGCGCGGGTAGTGATCGATGGGGAGGTGGTGGGAATTGTGGGCGAGGTGCATCCTAAGGTAGCGGAGAGGTTAGAGCTTCTGCCGCAGACAGTGGCTCTTTTTGAGCTCGACATAGAGAAACTGGTTCCCCATGTTGGCCTGGGTGGCGAATTCCAGACGCTTTCTCGCTTCCCCGAGTCTGCCAGGGACGTTGCTGTTGTGGTAGACGTGGGGGTGCCGGCCAGGAAGGTAAAGGATGTTATTTCGGGCTTTCCGTTGGTGGGTCGGGTTAGCCTCTTCGACGTCTACGCTGGTGAGCAGATTGCGCCGGGTAAGAAGTCCCTGGCTTTCAGAATAGTATACTGGTCGCCGACTCACACCTTAACCGACGCCGAGATAGAAGAGGTGGAGAGGCAAATCCTGGCCAGGCTGGCTCAAGAGGTTGGCGCCGCCCTGCGCCGCTGAGAGGCGTCGCCCTATCTATGCCCACGTCCTGTACGGCTGCACCGTTGTTTTTGTGGGTGTCAGTCGCCTGAGGCGACTGACCCTTGTCTCATGCCACTGTACTCGTGCCTTTGCTGAGGTAGTTCATCTTATCTCTCCTGAGGAGGGCTGACACAGATTGGCAGTCATTGCGAGGTCGCCTGAGGCGACCGAAGCAATCTCAGGGGGAGGTGGAGGCGACCCGTGCGCTTCGCTGAGGGTCTCTACAGGCCTCTCTATCTTGATGACATCGGCTCCCAGGTCGCCCAGAATCTTGCCGCAGAGGAAGCCTTTGGCGTCTGTCAGGTCTAAGACACGATAAGGTCCCAGAAGCGAGTTCATCTTGCTTTACCCTCCTATTGTAATAGCTTTAGGGCATGTCTGGCTAGCTTCATTGAAGGAGGCCGTTTTAGGTGGGATTCCAAGGCGCTGTCGTCAAACAGCCGACACTACACAGG
>JAUWXW010000065.1 GCA_030616195.1 Chloroflexota bacterium
CCCGAGGCAATGTTGTAGACGTTTCCCACCTGGCCTTTACAAGCCGTCAGGTAAATTGCGGAGCAGTTATCATCCACGTATAGCCAGTCTCTCACGTTAAGTCCATCGCCATACAGAGGTAGGGGTTTGTCGCGGATGGCATTGGTGACGAACAACGGTATTAGCTTCTCCGGATATTGCCGAGGACCAAGATTGTTCGAACTGCGAGTTATCAACACTGGCAGACCGTAAGTCCTGTAATAGGCGCTGACCAGAAGATCAGCGCCTGCCTTACTCGCAGAGTAAGGGGAGGAGGGGGCAAGAGCTGCTTCTTCCCCGAAGGAACCGTGTTCTGTGCTACCGTAGACTTCGTCTGTGGAAATCTGAACAAATCTCCCCACCTGATACTTTCTGGCCGCATTGAGGAGAGTCAGCGTTCCCTTTACGTCGGTCTCCACAAATTCCTCAGCGCTTAGAATACTTCTATCCACGTGAGTCTCAGCAGCAAAATTGAAGACAAATTGACAGCCATCTATTGTGCCTTCAACATCTTCTTGGCAACAAATATCTCCCCGTACAAAATCGATCCGGTGTTTGATGTCCTCCAGGTTCTCCAATCTACCGCTGTAGGTTAGTTTGTCCAGAATGACTATCTCCCAATCACGGTTTATGTTTAGGAGATAATGAACGAAATTGCTTCCGATAAACCCGGCGCCGCCGGTTACTAGAACTCGCATCGTCCGAACCTACAGCTGAATGCTGGAGTGATCGCCTATCACCAACTTGGGTCCATTTGGGAGCATTTTAGAAGAGGTTATTGTAGAGTATCTTCCAATCAAGCTATCTACTATCCTTTTCCCAAACTCAATCCTCGTGTCACCGATGACTATGGAAGATTCTACCTCGCCTCCAATGACAGTGGTATTGTCTCCGATGGACGTAAAGGGGCCTATATACGCCGAGCTTATGTTGCAGTTCTCACCAATCACTAGGGGGCCCCTGAGAACACTCGCTCCCCTGATCACACTGCCCTTTCCGATCCTGATATGTCCCAATAAACGAGCTGTTTCTTCCACCTCACCTTGTATATCTGAAGAATGCAGCTCGCTGAGTATCATGTGATTCGCTCTTAAGATTGCTTCGGCATCCCCGGTATCATCCCACCAGGAATCGGTGGCATAGGATAGCACACTTTGGTTTTTGGAGAGGAGGATTTCGCGGATAGCGTGGGTGATTTCCAGTTCGCCTCTCTGGGAAGGTCTTATCTTCTCAATCGCCTCGAATATGGATGGTCTGAATAGGTATATGCCGGTGATTATGTAATCACTTTTGGGGTTCTCAGGTTTCTCCTCAATATCCACTACCTCTCCCTTCTCGTTCAAGGTAGCCACCCCGTATTTCCAGGGCTCTTGCACTTTGGTCAGTACTATGGCTGCATCGTGTGAACACTGTTGAAAATCCTGTACATACTTGACTATCCCGCCCATCAGTATGTTGTCGCCAAGATAGACGACGAACGGCTCCCCTCCCATATAATCCTTGGCACAATAGACGGCGTGGGCCAGCCCGCGAGGCTTATCTTGCTCGATATAGGTTATTTCGGCCCCCCACCTTGAGCCATCCCCTATGGCATTTATCAGCATACCTATTCTTTCTTCTGTATGCCCGACGATTACGCCTATTTGCGCAATTCCAGCTTCCACCAGGGATTCGATGGCATAGAACACTACTGGCTTGTTAGCTATGGGAATGAGCTGCTTTACTTCGGTATAAGTAAGAGGTCGTGCCCTTTTCCCTAAGCCACCAGCGAGAATCAGTCCTTTCATAGTAGTCCTCTCTGACTCAACGAGTATTGATCAAGATCAGGTTGGCCTTCTTGCATACGACAACAGAAGAAATGGGCAAAGGCGACTTCAGTGTGCTCGGCACTCACACCCTTTCCGCGCATGTCCAGCCTTCCGTGCCCCAATGCTCTTGAATTCTGTCTCCTAGTGCTACGGTCCACAA
The DNA here is from genome assembly GCA_030616195.1 of Chloroflexota bacterium. The sequence goes on from JAUWXW010000065.1 coordinate 1,987, forward strand.
AGGGCAGGTGGGGAAATCGCAGCAGCCTAAGGCATTATTCGCCATTGCGACATTGTAATACAATTATTGCATAGGGGGCAACATACAAAACGCTTCAGGAAACAAGAAGAGGCTGATATAATGGGTAAGATTACTTTGCTGGGTTATCAGATCTTAGCCATAAGGGCTCCCTTCGCAGCTTGAATGACAAACCACAAAGCAGGCAACAGCATGGGTAGGGGAACACTCTACCTGACGATTGCGCATGTGTTTTTTCTTGGTGGCAGCTATGCTATCCACTTTGGGCTGGGACGCAAATTAGGGGTTGAGACTTATGGTGACTACGGCGTGATATTGGCTTTGATGACTACAGTCAATCTATTGTTGACCACAGGTTTCCCCCAAGGTGCTTCCAAGCATATCGCTGAGGATAATGCCAACTTCAGCAGCATTGTGAGAAGCTCGAGAAAGGTCCAGTTGGTGCTTTCGATGTTGATTTTTGCCCTTTATCTTGGCCTGGCTGGCCCTATTGCCAATCTGCTCAACGACCCTGATTTGACCCCCTATATCAGGCTTTCAGCGTTCGTCATCCCTTTCTACGCACTTTATGCTATGTATAGCGAGGGTTATCTCAACGGTCTAAGGGAGTTCGGCAAGCAGGCCAAGACAATGGCTGTTAGCTCCGTAGCTAAGGTGGGAATGGTCTTCACCTTTGTTTTGCTACTAGGGCTGGATGTCGAGGGTGCAATCCTGGGGTATCTCCTCGCTGCTGTGGTTGGTTGGATACTTGGCTGGAGGTACTTAGGACCTGTGGCAAAAAGCTCCGCGGACTTTGAGGTGAGCAAGCTAATAAGGTTTGGGGTCCCAGCGACGCTATTCTCTGCCATGCTTGTGCTGATTATGAACATCGACCTGTATGCTGTGAAAGCTATTGTCGCCGTGGATGCCGAGACTAGCTACTATACATCGGCGACTACTATAGCCAAAGTGCCCTATTTCATCTTTGGGGGGTTGGCCGCAGCCTTATTGCCGTCAATTTCCAGGGCGACGTCTGCAAATGATCTCAAGCTTATAGCCAGTTACATCAACCAGTCCATGCGATATATGCTGCTGTTATTGATACCAGGGGTTCTGATCCTAAGCGCTACCTCACATGATTTGGTCTCCCTGGTTTATGGCTCTGACTTTGTCGAGGCGGGCAGTCCGTTGCGCATCCTGGTGTTCGGGCTTGCCTGCCTGGCTGTGTTCTTCGTGCTGGCACATATAATGATGGGAGACGGTAAAACAAATGTTGCCTTCGGGATGGCCTCATCCTTAGTGGCAATAGACATTATCCTGAACGTTGTCCTGGTACCAAGATATGGATTGACGGGGGCTGCCTGGGCAACAACCGTCGCATCATTGATTGGCATGATTGTGGCGGCTGTCTATATACTTAGACGGTTCAAGGCTTTAGTCAGTATCAGGTCTTTCATCAAAATCTGCCTGGCTTCGATTGCGGTATATTTCATAGCCCTTCAATTCTCGCTTTCACCTTCCCTATTGCCACTTGTCTATGTTGGCTTGTTCGGAATATATTTCGGTCTATTGTTGCTGATGAAAGAGTTCAGCAAGGAAGACGTGGAAACTTTCAAGCGGATTATCCCGTTAACCAGGTTCAGTGAAATAAGGGAATAGGGGACCGGATGTTGCATTTAGTTGCCCAGCGTGCATACTAATAGGGTGACAGAAGGAGCAGAATAAATGGTCGTACTGGATGTGCTTAAAGCGGTTTTTGGTGGCATATTCATCCTATTCTTACCTGGCTTTATCTGGAGTTTTGTCTTTTTCTTCAAGAGGGAAATCGGTTGGGTAGAAAGGATAGCCCTATCAATAGGATTATCTATAGCTATAGTTCCCCTAACAGTTTTCTGGCTGAACTGGCTTTTCGATGTGAGGATAACGTTGCTGAATACCAGCCTTGCTGTGTGTGCTCTAATAGTTTTGCCTGCAGCATACCTTCTGGTGACAAGGCCGTCCCTGAGAGAAGAAGTGATGGGAAGAATGAAGGCCCTGGTTAAAAGAGGAGGGGATTAGGCAGGCGCTTCGGCGGAGAAAGTACCAGGAGTCCAGCCCTTGACAGCCTCTAATCCTTCCGGGTGGATCACCTTGTTCCTTCGCTCGCCTTCGCTTGTCTCTTGCCCACAGCAGGCAAGTTATGTATCAATCCAAATCGGGTGTCGGCCAGCAATAGGCAATGGCGATAACCTTCCATGAGACTCCAGCCACGCTGTCTACTGAACGACCTTGCCCCCAGGTTGCAAAAGTGAGTTGGTGGCATTATCATACTTCCAATTATGTGTGCTAGCTTGCACCGTTCAAAACTGCAAGGCTGGCTCTATTCCCTTTTGGCTTCCTCTAAGTTCAAGGCTGCTCGCCAAGGCCTTGAGAGGAGCGCCGACTTCCTGCTCAATATTGAGCCGCTGTGGGTGTTGACAGCCGCTGCACTGGTTTTCTTCTCTTACCTTCTCCGCTTGGGAACGTCTCTCCCCTGGATATGGCTGGCAATGGCTTTCCTCCCCTTTCCCCTGCGGCGAATACGCCAGGGTCGCCTCAGATTGAGCACCCCTCTTGACCTTCCCATCTCTTTATTCATGGCGGGTGCCTTGTTCGGGTTGATTGTCTCGCCAAGATTTGGCCTCAGTCTGGGAGCTTTCCAATGTATGCTGGCAGCCTCCCTCTTCTATTATTCATGGGTCAACCATCCCCACCTGGCTACCTTGATGAAGTGGCTCATAGTTGCAGTTCTTTTATCTGTGCTGGCGCATGCCATTTATTCCACCTCTGGTTCTTTGGCAGGTACACACCATGGTTTAGCGTTATCTCTGACTATTATTGCCTGCGTCTGCATCGGCGTAGCCATATTCAGCCAGGGAACCAAGGTAAGAGTAACCGCTGGGTTTGTTGGCCTGTCCCTTTTTATTGCAGCCCTTTTCATAGTAGGGGAATCTGTGCCGCGCTTTTTCACTGGGGAAACCATAAGTGGAAGGATGGATCGCTGGGAGACCACTGTTGAATTGCTGAAGGATTCTCCCTTCACCGGCCTTGGTCTGAGCTGCTGGGGTCTGGTCTACCATGGGACTGAAGTCCTCACTCACCCGACCAACGTCCACAATTCCTATCTTGAGCTCTATGCGAATACTGGCATCCTCGGAGCATTAGCTCTTGTCGTCTTGTTGATTATAGGCTGCAAGCTTGCCTGGGATATTATCAGGTCTCCAAGAAATCACCCCTGGTATGGATTCGGCGTCGGCGTCCTGCTTGCCTGCGTAGCCACGCTCCTTGTTGGTGTAGTGGAAAATTCCCCTATGGGATTGCCATTGGTGGGCACCGATGACTATCGTTATATCGTCTCACCGGCACCCTGGGTGCTGGGGGGCCTCCTGGTAAGCGCTCACCGGTTGATATGCCAGACAGATGAGTGCTATGATAGGGAACGCTAAGAGTCGATGAACGTAGAGCAAGTCCTGTCGATCCTCATCTTCGCTGCTATGTTCATCGCCATAATGTCAGGGAAGGTGCACCGTTTCATTCCTGCCCTGATTGGTGCTGCCCTCGCTTCCATCCTTGTCATCGCTCTCGTTCACCCCGGCCCTGAGAACCTATGGCATGTACTGCGCTTGTACGATCTTGGTGACGCATCCTGGTGGTATAACACCAACGTCACAGAGGGGGCGCATGGGGCGAGTGCTAACGGCGGAATCGAAATCGGTGGCGTGAACTGGCAGACCATTGTCTTCATTGGCGGCATGATGACCATGGTGGAGGGGCTGGGGGCGGTGGGGTTCTTCCGCTGGATGTGCCTGGGGATAGCCAGGCTGGTAAATTACCGAGTTGTGCCTATCTTAATCGCCTTCATGCTCCTCTCGGGTTTCCTGTCCATGTTTATCGACAGCATTACGGTGATGCTGTTCCTGGCCATGGTGACCATTGAGCTGGCCCGTCTGCTCAAATTCGATCCGGTGCCTGTAATAATTGCCGAGATATTTGCGGCCAACGTTGGGGGCAGTGCCACTATGTCCGGCGATCCCCCCAACATAATAATAGGAACCGCGCTTGGCTATACCTTTGCCGACTTTGCCGTCAATACCGGACCCATCGCCTGGATAGGAATGCTCCTAACGCTGGGCTTATTCTATCTGTTCTTCCGGGGGATACTGTCCAAACCCGCTTCCAACAACTCAGACGGCTTGCCCACTCGATACCCTGAACCAAGGGAGGCAATCACCGACCCTCGGCAGTTCAAGATAAACAGCGCCATCTTTATTCTGGTGGTGGTACTACTGGTCACTCACGCCCAGAGCGGCATGTCGGTGGCCCTGGTAGGGGTCACTGCTGCTGGGCTGACTTTGCTGACAGCCAGGAGGAGCCAAATACTCCATATTATTAGAGGTGTAGACTGGCGCACCTTGCTTTTCTTCCTTGGCCTATTCATAACCGTAGGTGGTCTTGAGGCGACCGGGGTTTTGGAGAAGCTGGCCGAGTTCATCGGAGAAGCATCAGGAGGAGAACTCCTTGTTGTCATTCCCCTCATCCTGTGGATCTCCGCCTTTGCCTCTGCCATAGTGGACAACATCCCCTTTGCTGCCACCATGGTCCCTGTGATCAAGAATCTGGCGGCTACGCACAACTTGAGGTTGCCCACCCTGGCCTGGACGCTGGCCTTAGGGACAGATATTGGTGGTAATGCTACCCCCATAGGGGCCTCGGCCAATGTAGTGGGGACGGCTGTTGCGGAAAGGGAAGGCTATCCTATTGGCTGGGGCAGGTTCTGCAAATATACGATCCCGGCTATGATCATGGTTGTAGGTCTTTGCCACCTTTATCTAGTGCTGAGGTATGCCTAAGTAACACTACGGTTGGCGACCGTGCGCAACTTGGCCCAGACAATTGAGACCTCTGGGAGACTCCCAGCGGTTGTCATCATCCTTCAACGGCCATGCTTGTCTCTGCCGGCGTATCGCTCAGGGTAGATCCATCTAACCAGACTTTTTTGAGGGCAGAAGTAATCGTTGCTGAACGCTTTCAATACATCCTCAATTCACCGCTTAGTCACATTTAGCCGTCTCAATTTGACGGCCGTTGACCTGGAGTTTAGTATACTCTTAGCGTCCAATTATCGCTTGCCATTCTTGCAGAGGTTTCCGGCCGAAGCTAGGCAGGCGGCTTTCTTGAGTAACGTCCCATCGGAATATCTTGGTGAGAACCAGACCCGCGGAGGGCAAACAACACTGTATTCTTGAATCAAGGAGGTATGAAATGACTATGGTGCTTGAAGGTATCAGGGTTTTGGATTGGACGATATTCCAGCAGGGGCCGGTGGCCAGTATGCTTTTGGGAGACCTGGGTGCCGATGTGATTAAGATAGAGGAGCGCATTGGTGGTGACCTGGGGAGGGGGATGATGAGGGTGGCTGGGGCTATGGTTGGCGGGAAAGAGGTGCAGAGAAATCCTTATTTTGAAGCCGGCAATCGCAACAAGAGAAGCCTGACGGTGGACCTGGGGAAGGAAAAGGGCAGGGAGATCATCTACAAGCTGGTGGAGAAGTCGGACGTTTTTATTCAGAATTTCCGTATGGGTGTGGCCGGGAGAAGGGGTATGGACTACGACACCCTTTCCAAGTATAACCCTCGACTTATTTATGCCCATGCCTCTGGGTGGGGCCCGAAAGGTCCGGACAAGGACGACCCTTCTGCTGACTACACTGGACTTGCCAGGTCGGGGCTTATGGCCCTGGCCGGAGAGCCTGGTATGGATCCGGTGCCCATTCAGGGTGGGATCGCTGATCAAACAGGGGCGGTGATG
>JAUWXW010000223.1 GCA_030616195.1 Chloroflexota bacterium
ATCTTCACCCCGGTAGCCATCGCCTCTTGTGGCTCCGGTGACGAGCCTGCCATCGGCGTAGGTCAGAGACACTGCTAACCCGTCCATCTTTATTTCACAAACGAAGTCAAGGTCCTGTTCCCCGGCCAGGTTTAATATCCTGTTGTACCAGGCCACTAATTCCTCGTGGGAGAAAACGTTACCTAGGCTAAGTAGAGGCAGGCGATGCTCTACTACACCAAAGGCTTCTACGGGGGCCGCGCCTACTCGCTGTGTCGGCGAATCGGGGGTAATAAGCTCCGGATGCGCTGCCTCCAGTCGTTTGAGCTCCCGCATCAGTTGATCATACTGGGCATCGCTTATCTCGGGACTATCGAGTACGTAGTAGCGATGGTTATGATAGCTGATTAGTGCCCGCAGCTCATCGATCCTTTGTTTTGTCATGTCCTGGGTGGGCATAAAATCAACCACTCCTGTTACGGAAGCCGAAATCCAGTCGTTTATTGAGCTACGCCAAGTATAGCACAGCTTGTGCGAACGTAGTAATACTGTGTAGTTTTGGGATGTGCAACGAGAACCGTGGGCGGGGTTGAAAATTTCGCCCTAAAGTGGTATAAATGTTTCCAGGGATTGAACCTTTAAGTCAGTCCGGCGAGGCTGGCAAGGGAAATCGGGCTAGTATCAGCCGAATTCTAAATAGCAGAGGGAAAAGCTCGAAAACCTCTTGCCAGTCTGGCAAGAGGTTTTTTGTATGTTTGAAAAAGTACTGATGTCTGCTACGGAAATGAGACGGGCTCTAACCCGGATTGCCCACGAGGTTGTGGAGAGGAATCACGGCTGTGAGAATCTGGTGGTTGTTGGGGTATACACCAGGGGGGTGACCCTGGCCAAGCGAATAGCAGCAGCTATAAAGGGCATCGAGGGAGTGGAGGTTCCGGTAGGGGCGCTGGACATTGGATTATACCGAGACGACCTCCCCTATCTTGAGTTGCCCCCTAAACTTCGTCCCAGCGATATCCCCGCTGATATTGCTGGCAAGCGGGTTATCCTGGTAGATGACGTTTTGTATACCGGTCGGAGTATCCGTGCCGCTATGGATGCCCTGATCGACTTCGGGCGCCCTGAGTATGTCCAGTTGGCGGTGCTGGTAGATAGGGGACATCGTGAGCTCCCTATCCGTCCTGACTATGTGGGCAAGAACCTGCCCACTTCAAGGCAGGAAGAGGTGGAGGTAAGGGTAAAAGAGGTGGATGGTAGCGATGAGGTGGTCATCGTGAATTCGGCTAGAGGGAACTTGGCGGGGCAAGAACTGCGGTCAGAGGTATGAGCGCGGAGGGATTATCATGAGTCTAACAAACAGAAGTCTGGTGACTGTGGACGACTTATCAAACGCGGAAATTGAGGCGGTGTTTTCTCTGGCGGACGAGATGTCGGATTCAATGAGTGAACAGTATGGCGTGTGCCAGGGCAAGATCATGGCCAGCCTTTTCTTTGAGCCAAGCACCAGGACAAGGTTGTCATTCGAGACTGCTATGCACAGGCTCGGGGGCCGTGTCATAACCGCATCTGATGTGGGTACGACCTCTCTGTCTAAGGGTGAAAGTATTGCTGATATGGCAAAGGTGGTGGGGAGTTATGCCGACATAATCGTCGTCAGGCATCCCTGGGAGGGAGCAGCCAGGGTAGTTGCTGACTATGCTGGTGTCACGGTAATAAATGCTGGCGATGGAGGCCACGAACATCCCACCCAGACATTGCTTGACCTCTACACTCTCAAGAAGGAGAGGCAAACAATCAAGGGTCTGAAGATTGCTCTCTGGGGCGACTTGAAATACGGGCGAACGATACATTCCCTGGCCTACGCACTGGCCAGGTTCGGTGCGACTATCCTTTTTCGTCCTGCCCCAGGCCTTGAGCTACCGGAGCACGTCCTAAGGAAATTAACTACGGAGTACAAAGGTGAGCTGAAAAGGTTCGAAGCTATGAATCATGTAGCGGGGGACAAACTTTTGGCACTGGATGCCATGTACATAACTCCCAGCAGCCCGCATCAGCTTGCCATGATGCCTGATATTGGTATTCAGGTCGAAGTGGAGAAAGGGGTTGATGCCCTCTATGTTACCAGGATTCAGAAGGAAAGACATGAACCTGTGACGGAAGGGCAGGATTTGAAGGAGGAGTACCCCGTAGTAGATAGAAAGCTGTTCAAAGAAAAGGGGTTTAGAGAAACGCTCATTATGCACCCACTGCCTCGTGTCGATGAGCTTGCCTATGAAATGGACGCTGACCCACGAAGCGGGTATTTCAAACAGGCGGCACTAGGAGTGCCGGTTAGGATGGCCCTCATGAGTCTGCTGCTGGGGGCTAGAGAGGTCGATATTCCTGAGAAGGAAGGGGAAACCTTTGTTCGAAAGGTAGACTATCCGGTTTACAATCGCGGTTTTGGGACCAAATGCCAAAACCCAAGATGTGTGGCGTTTAACGAGGAGAGGTATATTAGGCCCGAATTCGGAATAGTAAGTTGCCAGCCCTTGACGCTGAGGTGCGCTTATTGTGAACATGAAACCTCTCCGAAGTATATTGCCAGTTCGGAGTGGCATGACGGAACGTTGGAGTGCAAGAGATATCATAGCTCTGGCAGCCACTGGGTTCGAAGAATCAAACCGGAAAACCTGATCATTTTTGATTCAGAAAGCGAGGCCCAGTCCCATGGGTTTAAGCCCAGCAGGTACGCAAGCAGGTGAGTAGAGGCTCTTTGCTTATCAGGGGCGGACGTATTATCGAGCCCTGTCTGGGCGTTGACATGGTTGGCGACTTGCTCATAGTGAATGGCGAGGTCGCCTGGATGGGTGAGGGGGGTCCGCCTGGCCCGGTACAGGTGGATACAACTATTCTGGCTCGAGGGATGGTGGTCTCTCCCGGCTTCGTTGACCTGCATGTGCATCTTCGTGAGCCGGGATTTGAGGAAAAGGAGACCGTGGCTACCGGGACTGAGGCGGCTGCTCGCGGGGGATTTACCGCTGTTTGCTGCATGCCCAATACCCGGCCCCCGATTGATTCCCCTTCCGTGGTACGGTACGTCAATAACAAGGCAAAGTCGGAGGGTGTAGTCCGGGTTTTCCCTGTTGGGTGCATTACCAGGGGGCAGTGGGGTGAGGAGTTGGTGGAAATGGGGGAACTGGCTGAGGCCGGAGTGGTTGCCTTTAGCGAGGATGGTGGGTCGGTGGCAAATTCCAAGCTTATGCGCCAGGCACTGGAATGCAGCCGTCTGCTTGATTTACCCATTACGGATCATTGTGAAGATAGCACTCTGACAGAAGGTGGCGTGATGAATGAGGGCGAGGTGTCAGCTAGGCTGGGATTGAAGGGGATGCCGGCAGCGGCAGAAGACGCTATTGTCGCCCGGGATATCGACCTTGCCAGGCTCACGGGTGCCAGACTTCATATAGCTCACGTAAGCACGGCTGCCTCTGTAGATATTATTCGACGAGCCAAGGAAAGGGGCGTCAATGTTACTGCCGAGGTGACTCCTCACCACCTGACCCTGACTGAGGACAGGGTTACTGGCTATGACACCAGCGCCAAGGTGAATCCCCCG
>JAUWXW010000256.1 GCA_030616195.1 Chloroflexota bacterium
GGGCTCTGAATACCAAATCCCCCTTTGCTGACTGGTGAGGGGGTAAGAAGCTTAGAAAGGAGACCTTTAAGTATGGCTGCTAAGAAGCAAGTCCCGATAATCGAGGGGTTATTCACCTGGCCCTCCGATAAACCACAGCTCATAGCTAGCAGGTGCAAGAAGTGCAGGACGGTATCTTTTCCCAAGGCGGCGTTCTGTGGCAATCCCGACTGCGAAAAACTGAGGGAGAATGTAGAAGAGATAAAGCTGAGCAATAGTGGGACGCTGTGGAGCTTTACCACTCAGATTTATGCTCCACCGGCGCCTTTCAAGAAGGACCCCTTTGAGCCCTACGGTATTGCCATGGTAGACACTGAGGAAGGGCTGAGGGTTTTGGGCATACTAACTAGCAACGACAATCTGAAACTAGGGATGAAAGTCGAAATGACGACGGGGAAACTATATGAAGATGAGGAGAACGAGTATATCACCTGGATGTGGAAACCGGTAGGCTAACAAGTCGTGGCATTGAACGCAAGAAACTAGAACCAAGGAGAAGACTATGAAGAAATTCAGAGATGTTGCAATAGTAGGCGTAGGGCTACATCCGTGGGGCGTATTCGCCGAGAAGTCCATGCCTGAAATGGCTGTGGAGGCTATAACCGAGGCTCTGGCAGACGCCAAGATGCAATGGCGCGAGGTTGAGTCAATGGCCGCTGGGGGTTACCTCTGGGTATCCCAGAGAGAGGGTATGTTCGGGATATTGAGTGGTACAGCCATCTCGTCGGCCATGGGTGGAATTGGAATACCTATTACCAGTTGTGCTAATGCCTGCGCCACCGGCGGGGCTATTTTCAGAGAAGCCTATCTGGCAGTTGCCAGCGGGTTATATGACACCTCCATTGCAGTGGCGGCAGATAAATCAGCGGGAGGGTTCTTCAGACCACAGTCGGAGGACTCTCAATTCGACCTGGATTACATACGGTACGTCATGACCGGGGAGACCAATCCAGCTTACTGGGCCATGGAATGTCAGAGGAGAATGCATGACGTAGGTACAACGGAAGACGACCTGGCCATGGTCAAGGTGATAACCAGCAAGATTGCCCCCTCCAACCCGAAGACAAGGTACAAGAAGGCTTTCACCAAGGAACAGGTCCTTGAATCACCCATGGTATGTGATCCTCTGCACCTGCTTGAGATATGTGCCACCAGTGACGGAGCCGGGGCTGTCATAATGTGTTCCCTGGACAAAGCCAAGAAGTACACCGACAAGCCGGTGCTGGTCGACGCAGCCGTCATCGGAAGCCCGACATTCGGCGATAATACCATACCGTTGACATACTTGAGCACATACCCCAGACCGGGTGTCGGAATTTTGACCGAGAGCAGAAACTCAATCGCTGCCGCCTACAAGATGTCGGGCAGGAAACCGGAAGACATAGACATAATAGAGCTGCCAGATAATAGCTCGTGGCACTACTTCGCTTATCTGGACTGCATCCTGCAAGCCCAGGACGGAGAAGCTGAAAAGCTCCTCAGAAGCGGTGACGTTGATCCCGTAGACGGCAAGCTTCCGGTTTGTCCCAGCGGTGGGCTGGGTTCCTGTGGCGAGGCTGTGGTAGCCCAGGGGCTGTTCCAGATATACGAACTGGTAAAGCAACTGCGAGGTGAGGCAGGTGAGCGGCAGGTGAAGACCGATCCCAAGGTAGCGCTGGCCCAAACCTACGGATACGCTGGGAACAATGCTGCCTGCATTGTCAGCAAGGCTTGGTAGGTTTCTATAACACAATCGCCTTTGGGGACGCAAAGGCGCCAAACTACAAGTAAGGAGGCGAAGGAGATGGCCAGTGTAGAGGAACTACAAGCTTTGATCGGGAAACGTGGTCCAGAGACAAGGATTGAGATCGAAAAGAGCATGATCCTCCTTTACTGTAACACTATAGGAGACCATAGCCCAAAGTGGAAAGACGTCGTGCCCCCAGGTTTGCTGGCTGCGGCGATGTTCATGGGTGAGGGTGTCCCCATGGAGTGGCCGTATCCGGGCATAGTCGATGGAGGAGGGGAATGGGAGTTCTTCAAGCCCATTAGACCGGGTGACGTGCTGACTGCCGTCAATGAGCTTGCCAACGTGGAAGACAAGTCCAGTGAGAAAGGCAAGCGGCTTTTGATATCCATGAAGACGACCCTCAAGAACCAGCGGGGTGAGCTGGTGGCAACAAGTACTGGGAGGGTGATGAACATCGGGTAAAGAGCCCGGTAATTTTATGTCAACAATAGTCAGTCGGCAAGGATAACGCTTATTGCGTAGGCTTTGAGTCGCATGTAGTTTCGCAGATCCCGCTTTGTACAGGCTATTGACAAAACTGTAAGTCATAGGGCGGGTGCTCCGCACCATGTAGGGAACGACCTTCAGGTCGTTCCGCTGGCCCTACCAAAACATGATTGCCATCATTCTATTTTCATCCGTCACGGTGCCTCGCTAGGGGCACGAGTAGCTTGTGTGCTATACTTATAATTGACAGGCGTTCAGACATCAGGAATCTTCAATGGAAATCTACCTGGTACAGCACGGCGAAGCCAAACCAGAAACTGAAGACCCCGAGCGACCATTAACCGACAAGGGCAGGCGGGATGTGGAGGCATCAGCCCGCTATGCTGCCGCTTTGGGAGCAGAAGTTGCTCAGATACTCCACTCCGG